>JABEUT010000239.1 GCA_013044305.1 Bacteroidia bacterium | reverse complement strand
ATTCTATAATAATATCATTAAACCTTCTCTTTTTTTCTGAAATTATTTGAATTGCCTTGAAGCTGTTAAATAGTCGGCAATTGCAGTATTATGGCTACCTTTGCGTAGTATGAATCTATTATCTGTAGAAAACCTTTCAAAATCGTATGGAGATAAGCAATTGTTTTCAGGCATAAGCTTTGGAATTGAAGAAGGGCAGCGTGTAGCCCTTGTGGCAAGGAACGGAGCAGGAAAATCCACGTTGATAAGGATTTTAAGCGGCAATGATATTGCAGATTCCGGTCAGGTTACATTCAGAAATGAAATCAGGGTTTCGTTTTTAGACCAGGAACCTGCTTTCAGCCCGGGCGATAACGTTTACCAGGCTCTTTTCCATTCAGGCAATGACATGCAGAAAGCCATCAGTAATTATGAAATTGCAATAGAGAAGCACGATGAGGAACCAACGGCTGAAACCCAAAAACGTATTGAAATTGCCATGGAGCAGGTAGAATTTCATCAGGCATGGAATTACGAAAGCAAAGTGAAACAGGTGCTCACCTCCCTGAATATTCATCATCTTGAACAGAAGGTGAGTTCGCTGTCGGGCGGCGAAAAAAAGCGCCTTGCGCTTGCCAGGGTGCTTATTGAGGAACCCCAACTATTAATCATGGACGAGCCTACCAACCATCTTGACCTTGATATGATTGAGTGGCTGGAAAGTTATTTTACAAGGAATAATGTTTCTTTGCTGCTCGTTACCCACGACAGATATTTTCTCGACAATGTATGCACCGATATCCTTGAACTGGAAAACAGTAAACTATACCGATACCAGGGTGATTACGAATATTTTATTGAGAAGAAAGCAGAAAGGGAATTTAATGAAACAAAAGAACTTGAGAAGGCAAATAACCTGTTCAGGCGTGAATTGGAATGGGTTCGCAAAATGCCAAGGGCGCGTGGTACTAAATCAAAATCAAGGATTGAAGCATTTAATAAATTGAATGCTACCCTTTCGGGAAAAAAGAAACAAAGCGAGTTGCAGTTAAGCGTAAAAATGAGCCGCATCGGCGGAAAGATATTTGAATTGAAAAAAGTTTCAAAAAGCTATGGGGGAAAAGTTATCCTGAAGAACTTTGATTATACTTTTAAAAAAGGGGAGCGCATTGGAATAGCAGGAAAGAATGGGGTTGGAAAAACTACCTTCCTTAATCTTTTAACAGGGGCAGAACAGGCAGACGGAGGTAAGGTAAATATTGGTGACACCACTGTAATTGGCTATTATTCACAGAAGGGCATCGAGATTAAGAATGATAAACGCGTTATAGAAGTAGTGAGGGATGTAGGCGATTTTATTCCCATGGCAGACGGTTCAAAGCTTTCAGCGTCACAGCTATTGCAATTGTTCCAGTTCTCCCCGGAAATGCAATACACGTATGTTTCAAGACTAAGCGGTGGTGAAAAGAAGCGGCTCTATTTGCTGACTGTTCTCATGAAGAATCCGAACTTTCTCATTCTCGATGAACCGACAAATGACCTTGACTTAATTACCCTAAGCACTCTTGAGCAATTTCTACTCGACTTCAAGGGATGCCTGATTATAGTGTCTCACGACCGTTACTTTTTAAATAAGCTTGCCGACCACCTTTTTATATTAACAGGAGATGGAAATGTGAAGATGTACAATGGCTCATATACAGATTACCGGGAAGAGGAGAAGGAGATAAAGAAAATGGAAAACCGGGAAGAAACTAAAAAACCGCTGCCTAAAACTGAACAAACCGGGGGAACAAGCATAAGGCAGAAACCAAGCTACAAAGACAAATTCGAATTTGAAAACCTCGATAAGGAAATTGAACAACTCGAAAAACAAAAAAAAGTTCTCCTGGAGCATTTAAGCAATACAATTACTAACCATGAAGAAATAATTCGTATTTCAACCGAGTTAGGAAATACAACACGCCTGATTGATGAAAAGCAAATGCGTTGGCTGGAACTTAGCGAATTGATGGAAGAAGGCTGAATTTCTATCACCTGTCGCTTGCTGAACCGAGCTTACCTGCAATAAACCCCGTAGTCCATGCAGCCTGAAAATTAAAACCACCCGTAACGCCATCAATATCCAGCACTTCACCGGCAAAAAACATCCCCGGGCAGACTTTACTTTCCATTGTGTGCATTGAGACATTATTCAAACTAACACCTCCGCATGTTACAAATTCCTCTTTGAATGTAGTCTTTCCTTCAACCTTGTATTCGTCATTGAGTATTGTATTTAGTAACCTGTTTTGATTTTTCTTGCCCATTTCTCCTAATTCAGTATCGGGATTTATACCGGTTTTATTCATCAAAAATAAATATAAGCGGTGGGGCAATTTGAATGATTCCGTATTACCAACTTTCCTTTTAGGATGCAATGCTGTTTCACCTATCAATTCTGATCTTGCCCGGTCTTCATTCCAATTACCTAACCAGTTTACCCGGATGCTGAATTGGTAGTTCAGGGCATTTAGAATACGGGCTCCCCAGGCTGAAAGTTTAAGAATAACAGGACCGCTCATACCCCAGTGTGTGATTAATAAAGGTCCATCACTTTGCAAAGTGATACCGGAAACTCTTACATTCACATTCCCCACCGAAATACCTCTTAGAGAAGTTATTTGTTCACCGGGCATATTAAATGTGAATAATGAAGGGACAGGCTTTTCAATAGCATGTCCTGATTTTTCAAGCCAGGCGAGTCCCTCTCTTTTAGGTGAACCGCCGCTTGCAATAATCACTTTATCCGCTCGGACTATCCTATCACTGAATATTAGTTTAAAGCCATCCGGGTCCTTTTCCACATCCATCAAAGCCTGTTTCAATTGCAAGGATATGCCAAGTTTTTCGGTTTCGTGCATCAGGCAATTAATAATAGTTTGCGAACTATCGGTTACAGGAAATATGCGATTATCCTCCTCTGCTTTCAGTTTTACTCCCCTGCTTTCAAACCATTTTACCGTGTCATTAGTACTAAAGCAGGTAAAGGCATTTTTCAGCTCCTTACCACCACGGGGATAATTTTTGGCAAGTTTTGAAATTGTAAAGCAAGCATTGGTAACATTACAGCGTCCTCCGCCTGATATCTTAACTTTTGAAAGCAACTTATCCGATTTTTCATATATTGATACCTTGGTTTGGGGATGATGGGCTTTGCACGAAATAGCGGCAAAAAACCCTGCTGCGCCTCCTCCTATTACTGCAATATTATTGCCATTCACCATAAAAACATCGACATTCCCCAATCGCCTTCAACTTTGTTGTTACCGGAGCAGGGGCCTAATTGTTTTGCAAATATATCTGGTTAGTCTTAGCTATATATAGTTTTTGGGGGTGAAGTCACCCCGAAGTAACCCAATATTTACTGCATTTACCTCTAAAAAGGCTTTGAGACAATTTGAGTAGAGATGCTGTTTTTTAAATCCCTTTCAGGGGTTTGAGGTAGAAAGATAACAATGCATCCTTTAAATTAATTTCAACTGAACCACTACCAATTTTTTACAAACTTTACAAATTAAACCAATTTTATTATATTTGCCCCTTCGTAATCAGAAATAAACATATCAGACGATGAAAAAAATTCCCTTTCTCGCATTCTTTGCCTTGGCTTCCGCCGGAATGATTCTTGTATTTTCATGCAACAAGGCCAAGGTAGATACCAATACCACTACGGCATCCGATTACTCCATGTGCCAAAACGAATTCATTCATCTCCTGCCGATGTTCAACAGCATCGCCTGCAAAAAATCAATGGTGAGGGGAATAGAGTACCGCGTATCGTCGGGCGGCGCACCCCACTGGCCACAGGTTACCTACGATACCACCCACGGCTGGCCCCGTACCATCACCGTTAACTACGGCGGCGGTGTTACCGACAGCATAGACGGACAAACCCGCGCAGGCATCGTTAAAGGCGCCTTCGCCGACTACTGGGACAACCTTTCTACCACTTCGCTTACAATTACCTTCGTCGGATATTCGGTAAACAACAATAGCTATGGCGGCACAGTTACCGTTTACCGCAACCACCAGTCACTAACCCAGTTCAGCGCCAATATAAGCGGCATATGCAACGTAACGGGCTATCCTCCGCTTCTTTTCAATGCCAACGGACTGTCATATAACTGGGTGAACGGAGTTTACCCGCCCGATACCATACCCTGGCAAGGGCAGTATGCTATCAACGGCAGCGGAACCGGACAAGACCGCAACCAGGTGAAATACAATTTTGTGATTAGTGGAACACTGATTAAAAACAACAACTGTGCCAATGTGTCGCAGGGTATTGTAACCATTACCCCGGCAGGGCTTGCCAACAGAATTGTAACTTACACAGGCGGAAACAACTGCAACACCAGCGCAACAGTTACAATAGATGGTCAGAATTATACGATAACAAGCAATTAATAATATTGTTATTTTTATCCTCTGAATATTAACCGAACCAAGCTGTAAAATGGATATCCACGATTTTTACGACAAAATGGACCGTGATAACATCCTGCTCTCCTTTAAGGGTGATATTACGGCCGAGCTGCTTACCTCTATCCTTCAGATCATCGAATCGAAGATGGACAATATGCAGGAAGAACCCAAGCTGAAAAAGAAAGTTTACATAGTGCTTGTGGAACTGTTGCAAAACCTTTACCACCACATGGACGACCCCTCTATGGCAAGCGGCAGCGCAAACGATGCCAGCCGTACGGCAATTTTCATGATTGGCAAAGAACAACAGCATTATAATGTAATTACAGGCAATTATATTAAAAACGATAAGGTAACCGGGCTGAAAAAGAAAATGGATGATATAAATGCCCTGCCGCCCGAAAAACTGAAAGAACACTACAAAATGATACTGAACAACGGGCAAATGTCGGATAAAGGAGGCGGAGGTTTGGGAATGATAGATATTGCGCGCAGAACAGGCAAACCCCTCTTTTACCAATTTACCCCGATCAACGACGCTTACTCCTTCTTTACCCTCAATATAGTTATAGAACAATAAATCATTTTAATAAACTTCTGCAGTATGGAAATTATAACAATAGAAAGCACGCCGAAAACCCCCACCATCAAGTTCGATTCTAAAAAAGGAAGGCTCGAGATTAAAGGCAGGTCGATACCCGAAAATTCGGTGGAGTTTTACAAACCCCTTGTGGAAAGCCTGGAGCAATACGCATCAAGTCCCAATTCGCCTACACAGGTGGATATTCAGCTGGAATACTTTAATACCGCATCGTCAAAGTGTATCCTTGACGTTCTCAAACGCCTTGAATCCATACACCGTCAGGGTAACCAGGTTATCATTAACTGGTATTACGAAGAAGACGATGAGGATATGCGCGAGGCAGGCGAAGACTATCAGGCCATAGTGAACCTCGCCTTCAACATGCAGCAGGTAGAAATAGAATAAGAACATACGCAGCCGGAAGCCATAACCAACGGCTCTATAAATCCCTGCACCCCGTTTCAGGCAAAGGGGATTAAAGTCATTATAAATCGAAACATTATAGGTAACTACACCTATAATATGTGTATTAATCATGGCGGAAGACCATCCCAAAAAGAGTTTCACCGGAAGGCTAAGGAGCAAGTATTTCTTTATCATCCGTAAAGAAGAAAACTTTGAGGAGAAATTATCGCTCCGGTTTTCGCCCATAGGCATTTTTCTGGTTACCGGCGGTTTAACCGTTCTGCTGATAGTACTCGTTATATATATTGTTGCCTTTACTCCCTTGCGCGAATACATACCTGGTTATGCTGACATAAACGTGCGCCGCAATCTTATTCTGTTCAGCCGCAAAACAGACTCACTGACGGAAGCGCTGAAGGAACGCAAAGCTTATATGGAAAACATTAGCCGCATACTGAACGGAACAGCAGGCGAAACAGACTCCTCCGGTTCAAAAAAATCAGAATCGGGCGACTCCATATCCAAGGCCAACCACAACACCACCGTAGCGCCACCTTCGCACTCCGATTCCCTGCTTCGCTCCGAAGTTGAATCAAACGACCCCTACAACCTTAGCCAGCCGAACATAACAGAAGCCGCAAGCAGCAGTGGAAGCGGAATAAATGACTACTTTTTCTTCTGCCCCCTGAAGGGAGTTATTACAAACGGCTTTGCGCCTGCACAGTCGCACTATGGCGTGGATGTGGTAGCCAAGGAAAACGAAGCCATAAAAGCAACCCTTAACGGCTCCGTCATACTTTCTACATGGACACTAGCCACCGGCAATGTAATTATCCTGCAGCACGACAACAACCTGCTTTCGGTTTATGAACACAATTCGGTATTGCTAAAGAAAACCGGCGATTATGTTAAAGCCGGCGACGTTATTGCCATTATAGGCAACACAGGTGAGCTGACAACAGGCCCGCATCTGCACTTTGAACTCTGGTACAAGGGCAAGCCCGTCAACCCGCTGAAATACATTACTTTTTAGTTTAAAATTGCTGCTGACCTCCACACTGTTTTGAGCAAAACGGTACCCATTTTGCACAGTTGGGTAAAGGGTAGATTGGATAAAATTTGCACAAAACATAAAAATTTAACACAAAAAGACCACTTTAAGCGCATTTTTAACAATTTACATTACATAATACATAAACGTGCATCATAGGCTCACCCTATGTAAATAGAATAGACAATTCTGCCCCCGGCGGTGATAAAAATCAATGAAACATCCTTTATCCGAATAAAAAAATAAGAATACATTTGCATTCCCAAAAAAACCAACAATTGTATGACAAAAACAGAAGTTAAAACAAAAGCCAGCAATGGATCGCAGGCGGTGGAAAACGAAATCCATAAATTTATGGAGAAGGTAAGGGCGAAAGACCCTAACCAACCGGAATTTCTGCAGGCAGTAATGGAGGTGGCGGAAGCCGTTATACCATTTACCATGGAACATAAAAAATACATGGACGCCAAAATACTCGAGCGCATTGCAGAACCCGAACGCGTATTTCAATTCCGTGTGCCATGGGTTGACGACAAAGGACATTTTCAGGTAAACAGAGGATTCCGTATTCAGATGAACAGCGCCATAGGGCCATATAAGGGCGGCTTACGGTTCCATCCCTCGGTAAACCTTTCGATACTTAAATTTTTAGCTTTCGAGCAGGTATTCAAAAACTCATTGACCACGCTGCCCATGGGCGGAGGAAAAGGCGGCACCGATTTCGACCCCAAAGGAAAGTCAGACAATGAAGTAATGAAATTCTGCCAGTCCTTTATGACCGAATTAGCCAAACACATAGGCGCAAATACCGACGTGCCTGCCGGCGATATTGGAGTAGGCGGACGCGAAATAGGATTCCTCTTCGGACAATATAAAAGGGTACGCAACGAATTTACGGGCGTGCTTACAGGCAAAGGCCTCGAATACGGCGGCAGTCTTATCCGCCCCGAAGCTACAGGCTACGGCTGTGTTTACTTTACACAGGAGATGCTTGCCATGAAAAAAGATTCATTCAAAGGCAAAACAGTAGTGGTATCGGGCTCAGGCAATGTTGCACAATACGCTATTGAAAAGGTGAACCAGCTCGGCGGCAAGGTTGTTACAGCTTCCGACAGCAGCGGCTTTGTTTACGACAAAAACGGTATCAATGCCGAAAAGCTTGCCTTTATCATGGAGCTTAAAAACGAAAAACGCGGACGTATAAAAGAATATGCAGAGAAGTTTAAAGCCGACTTTTATGCAGGCGAAACCCCATGGGGTGTAAAATGCGATGTAGCGCTGCCCTGCGCCACTCAAAACGAACTGCACCTGGCCGACGCCGAAAAACTTGTTAAGAACGGTTGCGTTGCAGTTGCCGAGGGAGCCAACATGCCTACCACACCCGAAGCCACCACCTATTTCCTGTCGAACAATGTAATGTTCGGACCGGGTAAGGCTGCCAATGCCGGCGGTGTTGCAACATCGGGCCTCGAAATGAGCCAGAACTCACTGCGCCTTTCTTGGACACGCGAAGAAGTTGACCAGCGCTTGCACGGCATCATGAAGAGCATTCATGCTTCATGCCTGAAATACGGAAAAGAAGGCAACGGCGTAAACTACGTAAAGGGAGCCAACATTGCAGGCTTCGTTAAAGTAGCCGACGCCATGCTTGCACAGGGAATGGTATAAAGCATTCCTGAAGCAAACCCGTATAAGGGTTCAGTATTGGAGAACAATAAAAAGAATCCCGCCCCTATAAGGCGGGATTCTTTTTGTCCCGCCACAAACCACAATACAATCAAGGAACCAGGGAAAAAATACTGAATTAAATGAGGCTGTCGCACGGTACCAGTTAGAATAATGCCTTGTACTCCTACTTTGCCTATCTTTGCGCAGAATAAGGCCAGAACGGAGAAAAAGAAAGAAACCGGGATAAGAAGTCCATGCCGGATGAGGCGGAAACCGGAGAGCAAGAAGATGACAATAAACCTGACGACCAAAGTAAACATACTTGTATGAACGTAGAAGAAGCTATAAACGATATTAAGAATGGCAAGCTCGTGATTGTGGTGGACGATGAAGACCGCGAGAACGAAGGCGATTTTATTACGGCCGCACGGAACATAACCCCCGAAATGGTTAACTTCATGCTGCAGCATGGGAGAGGCGTTCTTTGCGCACCCATAGAGGAGAAGCGTTGTGATGAGCTGGGGCTGAACATGATGGTAAATAAAAATACCTCCCTGCATCAAACCCCATTTACCGTATCGGTTGACCTGATAGGGCATGGCTGTACAACGGGCGTATCGGCACACGACAGGGCGAAAACAATACAGGCACTCTCCTTTCAATCGGCCAAAGCATCCGACTTTGCCCGACCCGGTCATATTTTCCCCTTGCGCGCCATGACAGGCGGGGTACTCCGGCGGGCAGGGCACACCGAAGCCGCAATAGATCTGTCAAGGCTCGCCGGATTTGAACCGGTGGGCGCGCTTATAGAAGTGATGAACGAAGACGGCACGATGGCACGCATGCCCGAACTGAAAAAATTAACAGAAAAATTTGATCTGAAGATTGTAAGCATTAAAGAACTGATAGAATACCGCCTTTCGAAGGAAAGTATTGTTGTCCGCGATATTGAAGTAAAAATGCCTACCCACTGGGGCGATTTTAATCTTATTGCTTTCAGGCAAACCACCAACGAACAGGAGCATCTGGCCCTGGTTAAAGGACAGTGGAAAAAAGACGAACCCGTGCTGGTGCGCATGCACTCCTCGTGTGTTACGGGCGACATCTTCGGTTCGCTACGCTGCGATTGCGGAACACAGCTGCACAAGGCAATGGAACGTATAGAAAAAGAAGGGAAAGGGGTTATCGTGTACATCAATCAGGAAGGCAGGGGCATCGGCTTAATGAATAAATTGCGGGCCTACAAGCTGCAGGAAGAAGGGCGCGATACCGTTGAAGCCAATGTGGAACTCGGATTTAAGGCCGACGAGCGCGATTACGGCGTGGGTGCGCAAATACTCCGCAACCTCGGCATATCCAAATTGCGCCTTATGACCAACAACCCGAAAAAGAGAGCGGGGCTGCTGGGATACGGACTCGAGATTGTTGACAACATACCCCTTGAGGTGAAGCCCAACCAGCACAACCGCCATTATCTTGAAACTAAGCGCGACAAGCTGGGGCACACTCTTCATTTGGATTAAATAAAGCAGGCAGAAGAAAATGAAGTTGCATCGCCTGCTGTTATGCTGGTGGCCATACTTTATCATACTTTGTATAAGCCCAGCTATTTAACACCGCCCTTTTTCATAGGCGACTTAGGCTGACGCAGGCTCTCAAAATAAGCCTTTTGCTGGGCATTTTCCGGATCCAGTATTTTAACCTTAGTGTAATAATAACTGGCCGAATCCTTTACCTTGTTTATGAAAAAGCAATATGCTATTGAGTTATAGGCTTCCAGCAGGTTGCTCTTTTCCTTGAGCGTGTCGGCGCCCAGTTTTTTTGCATAATATTCGTAATAAGGCTTGGCTGAACAATCAGTGGAGTCAAGGGAGGCGTTGCTTCTGGCGCGCCACAAATAACCAAGTGGAAGGTTTGGCATATATTTGGTTATAACGGCAAAAGCCGAATCGGCCTTGGCAAACTGCTTGTTGGAATAGGCGGCCCTGCCCAGTGCGTTGTAGTCGTTTACCGTAGGTTGTGGCAGGTGTGTGCGTATCTGATAATATTTTACGGCTTCGGTATAATTACCGTCTTTATATTCAATGCTTCCGATCTGTGACGACAGTTCGGCAGAAAGCGTGGAATCCTTTGCCATAGCTTGTTTCATTTTTTCAACCGCGAGTGAATCCTGACCGTTCTTTGACAATAATTTACCCTGATAGGCGTAATCGGAAGGCAGGATTTTTACGGTTCCTTTGGCGTTTTTCGCAAAAAACTTATTCATATATACCAATCCGTCCTTATAGTTGCCTGTTTCATACATGGCATAGGCTATTACACGGTACAGTATAAGATTTGAGGAATCTTTGGGAAGAATAGCTTGTATCTCCGCCACCGACTCCTTGTACTTTTTGGCTTCGAACAAAAATTCGGCATAGCGGATGCGGGCATCAAGCGAGTTATTCAACTGAAGGTACTTCCTGTATTGTGCCACAGCCTCATCGTACCGTTCCGATTTGTTGAGCATTTCAGCCTTTTCGCGGTAAGCGGGTGCAAAGGAGGAATCGGTTTGTGTTGCTTTTTGGTAATACTGGAACGAGAGGTCGTAGTTCCGCGCCCTACTGTACAATTGTCCGAGGCGCAGCAGCCCGGTTACGCTTTTCGGATTAATTGATGTTGCCTTATCGTAATAGGTTACCGCATTGCTGCCGTCGTTCATCGCAAGGTAGGCGTCGCCCATGTCTATGCAAATGTCTGCATTGTTGGGGTCAAGGTTCAGCGCCTGTGTAAGCAGTTGTATGGCTTTGTTTAAGTCTTTATTCATGTTCGGCACATGGATGTAAGCCTCGGCTATCTTGGAAAGCACCACGCCGTCTTTAGATTTGCAGAGCACCTTGGCGTATTCAAAGTTATGCTGTGCCTCTTTGGCACTATCCTTGTAAAGTTCCACTTTGCCCAGTCCGGCATAGTTGAGTGGCTCTGTGGGGTTTTTTAGAATGCCCTGGCGGTAGGCGGCGGCGGCTGAATCCATATAACCCCATTGGAAGAAGTTTTCGCCCTCGTAAAAATATATTTTCCCATCGGCAGGATTGGTTTTAATCAGGTTTTTAAAAGCAGTGTTCGCCCTCTCAAATTCCTCGTTATTCGTAAGCCGGGTGGCGCCGGCCATATCCTGACAGTACGACGGCAGGGATAATAACGTACCCGCAGCGAGCATCATACACATTAAAATGGAGTTCGGTCTCATGGGTTGTTTACAGTTTATAAGGGTTCAAAGGTAGAAAAAATAGTCCGGCAAAACTTATTTTACAACCTGCTCTTTTGCCTGCAATACGTGTATAAGCGAATTCAATATATGCATTCCATCCGTATTCCCGAGCAGCTTATCGGCAGCCCGTTCAGGGTGGGGCATCATTCCGAACACGTTTCCTGTTTCGTTACAAATTCCGGCTATATTTTCGAGCGAGCCGTTCGGATTTGATTCTTCATTCACATGACCTTGTTCATTGCAATATCTGAACAGCACCTGTCCGTTCTTGTTTAATGCCGACAGGGTGCCGGCATCGGCAAAATAGCGTCCTTCGCCATGAGCGATGGGGATGGATAAAATTCCATTTTCGGGAACCGAGCCCGTTAATGCCGAGGAGCGGTTCTGCACCGACAGGAATACATTGCGGCAGATAAACTTCCGGCTTGTGTTCATGAGCAGGGCTCCGGGCAGCAATCCGGCCTCGCACAAAATCTGAAACCCATTGCAAATACCAAATACAAAACCGCCCGCTGATGCAAAGGCGCTAACCTCTTTCATGATGGGCGAGAACTTGGCGAGCCCGCCCGACCTCAAATAATCGCCGAAGGAAAAACCGCCCGGCAGGATGACACAATCGCAGCCTTGCAGGTCGGTTGATTTATGCCAAAGCCTTGTTACCTTCTGCTTAAACCCCGTTTCAAGGGCATAAATCATATCGTGGTCGCAATTGGACCCCGGGAACACCACTACTCCGAATTTTGACATATTATACGCCTGTTGTTTCGCTGCAAAATTAGTAATAAAGGCGTGGCAAAACAAGTATGAACTCTATTATTCTGGCTGGCTTCCTGTTCTTCAGCCTGTTCATCATTCCGGTGACGACGGAGTGTCTGCCCTTGTACCTACCCATAGTAAAGGTTTAAGCCTGTGGCGACAAGAATCAGCAGGAACAAAAGGTCAGGAAGCCATTTCGATTTCGACCTTAAAAAGTAGTTGGAGAAAATAAAAGAGCAAGGTATGGCAAGCAGCGAAAACGACCTTGAATCCTTTTGTGGTGAAAGTATTCCGGCAAGTACGGCAAAAAAAGCAAACCAGAGCATCAGCCCCCATATCTTTTGTTTTTTTACCACATTGTTCGAATAAGCGCCGGCATAGTTCACAAGGCATATCAGCCCTGTTAACAACAATACCGACAGCACAAATATATGCTGCCATGTAACCCTCGGGGCAAATTGAAACTTGCCTATCGCCTGTTGTAGCACTTCTGTTTTAAAAAAACTGCCGCTTTTAATAAATAGCGCGTACAATGTGAAAGCAAACATAAAAGGCAGCAGGAAACCGATAAGCGACACAACCGGTTCGCGCCATACTATGGAGCGCATTATAAGGAACGCAATAAGAAGAAAGATTAAAAAAACCGAAGCAGGCAAATATAACAGGGCGGCAATGCCTATAAGAAAACCTGCATCAAATGCTTCGGATAAGGCTTTTTCCCTGGTATAGCTTTCCGCCACCCTGCCCAGTGCAAGCATAAGAAACAGCGATGCAGCAAGCGCCGGATAAAAGTCAACCTGCGTTGTGCGGTAACTCATTAAAAGCGCATAAAAAAAGGCGGGCATATTGGAGGACTGATGGAGCAACGTGAGGTTATTAATGAATCTGCCCCAAAGGTATGCCTCGGTGCATAGAAGCAAAAAACCGGCAAACAGCTGCACATAAGGCATCGCAAGGAGCCAGCCGAAGAGCGCATTGAAAATGGGAGCAGGAATGGGTGCCGGAGCAGCATGCCTTAGTAAGGCGGCGGCAACCCAAATAAAAGCAGGCAGCAGTGCTGGTAATGCGAGCGATATCAGGCTGTTCGACTTTAGCGTTCTAACTATCATAATACGGTAAAAATAACTCACCGGCAGGCAATGGTGCCGGACTTACCGCCTCGGTGATTTATGTATCTCCGGGTGTCTGAAATTATTATTAGATTTGTGCCAAATTACAAAAAAATGACACTACTTGACTGGTATAGTTATTCGGCATCGGGCTTCTTTGGTAAGATCGGAAGCCTTTCGGAGCGTTCGTTCCACCTTATTCAGCGTATAGGAGCAGGTCCGAACGTTTTCTATATTACCCTTTTGTGCGTGTTGTTCCTGGTATGGATGGTTGCCATGCGCAATTACGACCGTAAAGCAAAGGATAAAGGGCTGATAGACTAAGGCCGGACAGCCACTCCGGCATATCCCCATTTTATACTGGCAGGCGACTTATATAGCCTGATTGCTGTTAAGCTCTTTTACAATGGCAGAGTGTGTTCTTCTTCTGCGAAGTTTAATAATCAGTGGTACTTGAAGCCCGACTATGGCAATACAGCCAACAACTACAAATGCAAGTGTGTTGTCAATGCCGCTTAACAGAATGGCAAGCGCCGTAATAAAAATGGTGTAACCGTAAAGAATAAAACATATCTGCCGGTGGTTTAAGTTCATATCGAGCAGGGCATGGTGAATGTGGTTGCGGTCAGCCGCCAAAGGCGAAGTGCCTTTCAGACTCCTGTAAATAACTATGCGCAAGGCGTCAATCAGTGGAAATGCCATAATACTCATCACGAACAGGGGGCGCGATATTCTTGCAAGGTTCATAGGCAGCTGGGCAGGGTCGTACTCTATCAGTTTGATACCAAGTACCGACAGAACCAAGCCTATGATGAGCGAACCGGAGTCGCCCATAAATATCTTGGCGGGCGAAAAATTAAAAAACATGAATCCTGTAAGTGAGCCGCTTAAGGCGAATGCAAGCGAGGCAAGCAGTGGATTGTGGGCGCATGCAAACCATATTCCGAAAGAGGCCGATCCTATAAGCCCTATGCCTGCAGCCAGTCCGTCTATTCCGTCAATAAAGTTGAAGGAATTGATTATGACAACATAGGTGAAAATGGACAGGAATACGCTTGCCCAGTAAGGTATGCCGTATATTCCGAACAAACCGTGAAAACTTGTAATACGTATGCCCGCCATCAATACCAGTATCATACCTATCATTACGTGGGCCAGGAGTTTGTAAACAGCTGCCGTTCCTATAATATCGTCTTTAACCCCTATGAAAAAGAGTATCAGCATTACTGCTATAAAATAGCTGGAGTCGCTTATAATCTGGCTTGCATCGCTATAGTTCATTTTTACTTCGGCTGCATGCTGGTAAGCTACATTGGCTATCTGGCTTACGCCGGTGCCGTCTGCCATCATGAAGCCCGAAATGGTAGGCAGCAGCAGCACAAACGAAAAGAGAGTTCCGGCAAAAATCATTACACCGCCCAAGGTTGGTATGCTGCGCGTATGCAGTTTTCTTAAATCACCCGGAGCGTCGGTAAGGTTCTTACGAATGGCCACCCGTATAAGGGATGGCGTACAAATAAAAACAATAAGTAATGCCGCTATGAATATAAGGAAGTATTGTCCCATGATTCAATCCTGTTAGACTGATATAGGCAAAAGTAAGCAAAAAACACGTCCGATTGTTAATTTCTTGTTAATAACTCGATATTCCTATATTAAAATGGCGGTTCTTCAATCTGACTATCCAGCCGAATACGGTTATAATTTGCTGAAAACCTGAATTTTGATACATCCCGTTGCAGAGTCCAATCTCACTAAATACCTAATCTTTATACCTTAGCCTTGTTTTTTGCGTTAATTAAGAACATTTTTGACTGAAAAACGTATCTATTAAGAGATTGCAAATTAATTACACTGCCATCCGCATAAAGCAGTCCATAAAAATGAATTTCTGGCGCCTCACCATAATTTTTGCGTTCCTTTCCGCAAAGTCATCCTTCTCGCAGCAAGCGGCATTGCACCCCTCGCTTCAGGACAGCGAGGCGGCAAAAAACGGGGCGTTTTCGCAGGTGGAGTTACCGGCAATAATAGTTAACGGCGATACCCTGCCTGTTGCCGATTTGCGCGGAGTTTCCATTGTATCCAACAGGGTATTCCGCAGTTACGGCGATGCCCTGAAATACTATATGCTTGAAAGGGATGTGGAAGTTGCCTACCCTTACGCATTGCTTGCAGGCGCCACCTTCCGGCAGTGCGAGGAAACACTTAAAACCATGTCGGACGAATCGGAGAAGAAGCATTATGTAAAAACAGTGGAGAAGCAGCTGATGAAACAATATTCCGACGAACTGAAAGGACTCACCGTAAATCAGGGTAAAATACTCATAAAGCTCATAGACCGCGAGACAGGGAACAGCTCTTATGAAATGGTAAAAGAACTGAAAGGCTCATTCTCGGCATTTATGTGGCAAACCGTTGCGCGGCTCTTCGGCGACAACCTCAAGTCAACCTACGACCCCAATGAGGAGGACCGCGATATTGAAAACATCATCGGGCTGATTGAGACAGGGGGAATATAGCAGTTCATTTAGCATTTGAATAAACTGTATCAGGGCAGGGTAGCCGAAACCGGAATTATTTTCCCGTTATAAAAACCGGCGCCGTTCATCGAAAAGTCCCTTACAAAGTGTGCCATTTTCAAAGGCGTCATAAGGGCTCGCTCACCCGGAAAGGCCTGCGTGAACATTTCGGTTTGCACCGCTCCTAGGCACAGGCAGTTCACCGAGATGTTCCGGCCCGCAAACTCCTCCGCAAGGCATTCTGTGAGGCATGCCAGCGCCGCCTTGCTTGCGCTGTAAGCGCTTAAGCCCGCATATTTACGGCTTCCCTGAAAACCACCCATACTGCTAATATTTACAATGTGGGTTGGCCTTTCGCCCTTGCCCATATAGGGTATCAGCAGGCGCATCATTTCGAACAGCGACAGTATATTAACCCTGAACAGCGATTCAACCTCCTGCTGTTCCAGTTCTTCAAATGGCTTATTGACGAGTGTGCCTGCGTTATTCACCAAAACATCTACCGAGCCAATGCAGGCCATAAGTTGCGGGATGAAGGAGGCGGGCAAACGCTCCTCTGCGAGGTCGAGTACAAGCGGGAAAATTTTGGCGCCCGGATATTGCGAAACACATTCCCTGCGGAGTTGTTCCAGCTTAAGGCGGTTGCGGGCAATCACCACCACTTTATTATTTATGTCGGTTGCAAACAACCTGCCAAGCTCGTAGCCGATTCCACGGCTTGCGCCGGTTACTATGATGTTCATGGAAGTGGACGGGATTTCGGGTGTTTCGCAGGCAAAGGTATTAATTTAATTTGCCTTACAATCCTTTTTTAGGCAGGATGCAAGGCTATGGTATTTATGCCCTTGGAGTTGGTGTCCTTTTTATGCAAAACAAATGAAGAAACAATAATATTGCCCCTCCTTTATTCCTGTAGCAAAACGTTGTCAATGAGCCTCACTGTATCGCAATAGGCCGCAATACAGGCCACGGCAGGTTCATTGACGGCATCGGGGTCATGCAATTCCGCCAGGGTAAAGGAATTTACTATTTCGAAATAATCAAGTTTCAGAAAAGTATCATTTGCAAAAATTTCTTTCACCATTTGCTTAAGTTCGGAAACAGGCCTGGCACCCCACTGCGCCTTCACCATAAAAAGGGCTTGAGATATTTTTACCGCATGTTTTTTTTCTTCAGAGGAGAGCAGTCTGTTGCGCGAACTCATAGCTAAACCACCCTCCTCGCGCACAATGGGGCAGGCTATAACAGTAACTGGTATATGGTGTCTTGCCACAAATTGCTTTACCAGGGCAAGTTGCTGGTAGTCCTTTTCGCCAAAGTAGGCCTTATCGGGCATAACAGCCGCAAAAAGCTTGTTTACTATGGTAAGCATTCCTGCAAAATGCCCCGGGCGCGATTTGCCCTCCATCACCTTATTAAGCGCCCCGAAATCGTCCTGTATGAGTGAATAGTCTCCGCTACGGTACATTTCGCTTACCGCAGGTATGAATAAAATATCGCATTGGGCGCCGGCAAGCAATTTCTTATCATCGTCTGCCGTTCTCGGGTATCTTTCCAAATCGGTGGCATTATTGAATTGTGTAGGATTTACGAATATGCTGCAAACGGTAACCTCGTTTTCTGCCCTTGAGGCGGATATGAGCGACAAATGCCCCTTGTGCAGTGCGCCCATGGTAGGCACAAACCCTATGCTGCGTTTTTGCTTACGGTATGGCGCAAGTAACTCCTGCAATTCTTCAATAGTGGCACAAATCTTCATACAGGCATGGCTAAGGGGCAGAACAGGCTTTATGAT
>JABEUT010000238.1 GCA_013044305.1 Bacteroidia bacterium | reverse complement strand
TATAGAATCGTTTACCGCCTCGGGACAGGCCTTGTTTGAAAAAATAGACTCCTCGCCTAAAAAAGTGGTTGCCGTGCTGAACGGTCTTGCCCTCGGCGGCGGGCTTGAACTGGCTCTATGCGCCGATATTATTCTTGCCCTGCCAAAGGTGCAGCTTGCCTTTCCGGAAACAGGCATAGGCATATATCCGGGGCTTGGGGGTACACAGCGCTCGGCCAGGAAAATAGGCAAGGGGCTAGCCAAATATCTTGTGCTTACTGGAAAGATGTTATCTGCCCGCGAAGCAGAGGAAATGGGCTTGGTGGATAAGGTGATTTCGGCGCAGGAGATGTTCTCCCTTTTCAGGCAAGGTTCCTATGGTGGAAACGGTACAGCGCCCTCATCGGCTAGTCGAAAGGACGGAACAAAGACGAAAAAATGGCAAAACGTGGAACAGTTTTTTGAAAGGAACAGCTACGACAATATACGTGCCGGAACCTACGATGCCGGTGCGTTGCCGCCGGAGGAAGCCAATAAAATAAGTAACGCTTTAAAGAAAAAAGCCCCAGTTGCACTGAAAATAGCAAATGAGCTTATAGACGAGGCTAAAGGATGTTCTTCGGAGCTTCAGTATCTGGCAAAGATATTCACAACATCAGATGCCTTGCTTGGCCTTACGTCCATTGGCAAAAGCGTGGAGTTTGCCGGAAAATAAAGGCACAGGCGCCCCTGACCGTAAGAGGAGGCGATATTATTTAAAGAATAACATCTTTATGGCGATTGCTATTAAGGTGCCTGCAAATATTTTTTCTGTTGCAGGGCTGCTGATGGCAAGGTTAGTTTTTGCGCCAAGGTATCCGCCCAGCACAAAGGCAGCTGCCAGCAAGGCTGCGGTCTTGATCTGCACATTTCCGTGCTTGTAATAAATATATGCCGCCACTATGCCTATTGGCGGAACGAGGGCTGCAAGGGAGGTCCCTTGCGCATCTTTTATGCTGAATCCGGCAAAGTAAATCAGAGCGGGTATAATGATAACGCCGCCGCCAATTCCTACCAAACCGCTTAGCCAGCCCGCAGCAAAGCCTATAAGTAATATTATTAGCACGTTGCTCATAGGCTTGCAAATATAGCTACTTTCAACATCAAAATCATAGGGTGTGGGTTACAGCCTGTTTGTTACTCCATTTATAGGTTATTGCCAATTGCAACATACATGGCATATTGTGCTTTGTTGTAATCGCTCACGGAAGTTAGGTAATCCAGTTCGGCCTGTACATAAAATTCTTCCGACTGAAATACTTCAAAAGGAAGCACGGTGCCTAATCTTTCACGTTCTATACTTTGTTGCAGGGCGAGTTTTGATTGCTTCAATGCTGTGGTTGCAGTTTTCATTTGTTGCATCGACAATATGATTTGCGCTCTTGCATTATTAACCTCATTATGCACCTGATTTGAAAAGTTAGCCAGGTCGTTCTGTTGAATGGATATTTTATCATTATACATTTTTAAATCACCCGCATAAAAAATCCTGCCGAGGGGTATATCCCAGAGCAAGGCTCCGTCTACCCTGTAAGTGCTGTTGTAGGGCGAGCCGAAGGTGCCCAGAACGCCGTCGGGCATGCTGCCCAGGTAGAGTTTAGGCATAAACATACCAATGGTTGTGGTCTTTTTCTCTTCCTGGATGGCGTTCAGTTCTGCCATCATGCCCTTATATTCGGGCCGGTTTTGCATGTACTGGTTATACGATGTCATGCTGGTGTCGGCAATGTTCTGCATCAGCTGAAGGGGTACAATTCCGGTATCGCGGCTCATAAGGAGGGCGTTGGTATCTATGTTTAAAATATTAAGGAGGTCGTTTGATTTTTCCATCAGCTGAATCTGCGCGTTCGCCAGTTCTATCTGAATATGGCTGTAGCTGGTTTGGGCCAAAAGATATTCCGATTCGTAACGCAGCCCTGCATCCACCTGTACTTTTATCTGTGATGATATGGTGTCGGCCTGTGCGAGGAGATCAATCAATTGGTAGTACTTGAATTGGGCAGTAAGCAGATCATAATAGGTTCCAATGGCACCCAGAATAACCTTATTTCTTCCGGCCTGCCCCTGCTCCTGAACGGCTATACTTTGCTGTTTTTTTGCCAGTACATTATATATACCGTCGTTAAAATCCCATTCGGCGCCAAAACCGCCTTCCAGCCATAATTCTTTCTGGTTGGCATCCGGAATAAGCAGCCCGGGTGCATTCATATTGGCTCCGTGCAGAAAGTGAAGTTCGGGTCCTACAAACAGTGTAGGCAGAAACCATTCGTCGGCTTTTTCAATTTCCGAAACACTTAGGTGGAACATCAGGCTGTACTGCTTTATGGTCAGGTTATTGGCACCAGCCAGTTTTAAAACGCCCGGCAGGTTGATGGGTATTTTCTTTTCGGAATTCATATCAGTTTGACAATAACCGACAGTGAATGTCATTAAAAAAAGATAAAGGATTGCGAGTGTTCTCATATCAAATCAAATTAGCTTTATTTGTTTTTCTCTGTTTTGGCTATAACCACCGATCCGTCGGCACAAAGGGCATTGCCTGAAACCACTACATTATCGCCGGGTTTTATTAGGGAATAATTTATCTGGCTGTATTTGCTGCTTCGGATACCTAATTGAATAAATACCTTTTTTACAATGCACTTTACTCCGGCATCCCAGTTCAGGCCGCTTGATGTGGAATCAACAGGAACCGCTTTATAAACATAGTTTTGCTGTTCATAGCTGCCAATCGCCTCATTCGGGATGGAAAGTGCGCTGTCTGATACCGATACCATAAATTGAACGTTGGCAAACATGCCAGGGTGGATCAGGTGGTTTTTATTGCTCAAGTCTATTTGTGCAAGCATAGTTCTTGTATCCTGATTAAGCCCGTATGAGATACGAGATACTTTTCCGTTGAATATGGTATTAGGCAGGTCAACAAAGGTTACTTTTACCGGAGTACCTTTTGTAACCGACGGGGAATTTATTTCAGGAACCGGCACATTCACCCGAATGATAGAAATATCTTTTATTTCAAACAGTGGCTCGCTTTTAAGCGTGTTTAGTCCATTTTGAATAATTGCGCCAGTATCAACATACCTGCTGGTAATCATTCCATCGAAAGGTGCGCGCACGGTCAGGTAAGTTATTCTTGAGTTTATTGCATCCAATGCAGCTTGTGCGCTTCCGTATTTGGCTTTTGCCTCGTCTACCTGCTCAAGCGGCACCAGTTCGGGGGTTTTTTTGTAAACTTCATCAAACCGCTTGTAAATGGCTGCATCTCCCTCCAGTTCGGCCTGGGCTTTTTCCTGTTGCTGGATAATATCGGGGTTAACCAGCACAGCCAGTACTTCGTTCTTTCTTACCATGTCGCCTATATCATGGGTCCATTGCTTTATGTATCCGTCTTCCATAGCAAAAAGCTTTACCTGCTGGTTAGCCATTGCCTCCCCGGCAAGCTCAAAGGAGTTCTGCATCTCTCTGATTTGCGGATGGGTTACTACCACATTGGGAAGGTTAATCGTGGTTGCACCTTTATTTTTATCCTCATCGGACGAGTGGCAGGCGCTGAAGGCACCGGCAATAATTAAGAATGCGGATGAAATAAGAAATCTGTTTTCAGCTTTCATTGGTTTTAGAAATTAAGGTTTGTTAATTGGATGCAGATTCATATTTAAAAGGGACTGAAGGGGCGCTATGGGTTCTTTTATTGAATAAATAAAATATAACCGGAACTACGAAAAGACTTAGCACCAGCGCTGCAGAAACGCCTCCGATAATGGCTCTTGCAAGTGGCACATTGGCCTCGCCGCCTATTTCGTTGCCGAAAGCCATTGGTGCAAGCGAAAAGATGGCAACTGTGGCGCTCATAAGTATTGGGCGGAAACGGTTGCTGGCGCCTCGCCTTACTGCTTCTTCAAGTGGCATCTTGCCATCCTCTATAATGCCTTCCAATACGCTTGGTTTGTGTTCCTGCTTGCTAAGGTTGGCGCTCATTTTATCAACCAGCAAGGTACTGTACGATACAGTTATACCCACCATCATAATGATTCCCATGAATGACTGAATGTTCAGGAATGTGTGGGAAAAGAATAACATGAACACAACACCGATAAGCCCGAGAGGCACCACCATAATGATGATGAGCGGTAGTTTGAATGACCTTAGCAGTGGAACAATGATCAGGTACACCATCAGGATGGCGAGTATCAAACCGAACCCGAGGCTGCTGAATGCATCGTTCATGCTTTTTATTTCACCTTTGGAGGCTATTGTGTAGCCTACGGGAATAGAGTCTTTTACGGGTTTGATGTTTTTTTCAATTTCGGCAGCCACCGATCCTATATCTCTGCCTTCCACGTTGGTGTATATATCCATCGTTCTCTGAACGTTTACGTGTTTTATTTCTATCGGTTCAGAACCAATGGATATATCTGCCACATCCTTGAGCAGCACTACTTTGTTGCCTGCATTTTCGCTCCTCATAGGCACATTAGCGAGCGCAGCGGGGTCATCCAGTTTGTACTGCGGATAGGTTACTCCCAGAAAATAGTCGTTTCCGCTAACCGGGTCCACCCAGTATAAAAGGCTATTAAATGTGGAGGATGAGTTCAGTGCGCTTTCCACATTTTTTATGATGTCTTCAGCCGAAAGACCTACCAGAGCAGCTTTGGTACGGTTCATATTTATGTTTATTTCAGGATGGCTTATGCGCTCGTCAATCCGCACATCTCTGGCACCTGGTACTTGTCTGGCTATGTCGCGCACCCTCACGGCAAGTTTGTTCAGTTTGGTAAAATCCGTTCCTGTTATCTGAATGTCGATGGGCGAAGGGGCTCCATTATTGAGCGCGGCACCTACAATTCCACTCATGTCGAAGGCAAAACCTACGCCCGGAAAATCGTTATTGAGCTTGGTGCGCAGGCGCGATACAAATATCTTGGTTGGGGTTTCATGTTCATCCTTCAGCTGCACATCTATAAAGGCATCCTGTGTGCCGGAGTTAGGCGTGTAGGCGGCATCAATATTCGGCTGAACTCCAATGTTTGACACAATGGAAACCAACTCCTTGCCTGTTTCGGCCTTAATCTCGTTTTCTATTTCGCCAATTTTCTGCTGGGTTAATTCAATGCGTGTTCCCGGGTCGAGGTGCACATAAACAGTGAATTGCCCCACGTCCATTTGCGGGAAAAATTCGGTTCCTATCCCCTTAACAAGAAAAAGAGCCGACATAAAAAGTAAAATCACGCCTCCAATAACCCACCATGCGTATTTCAATGCCTTTGTTAAAAGCTGTTCGTAGCCATGCAGCAGGCGGTTAAGCAGTTTCTGGAATGCGCTTAAAATCCCTTTGTGCCCTACTCCTTTCACCGGATTTTTGAGCATGGCGGCGCTCATGATAGGTACAAGGGTGAGTGAAAAGAACAGCGACCCGCCCATGGCAAAGGATACTGCCAGAGCCAAAGCCGGGAACAGGAAACGTGCAATACCGGTAAGGAACACGATTGGGAAGAATACAATTACAATGGTAAGGGCGGTTATGATAACAGGCATGGTCACCTCTTTCGTGCCAAGGATGGCGGCCTGTTCGGGAAGCTGACCATGATGGAGGTGCTTATCAATATTTTCCAACACCACGATAGCCGTATCCACCAGCAGACCTATGGATAGCGCCATACCGCCGAGGGTCATACTGTTTATGGTATTGTCGGTAAAATTCAGTCCGAGAAATACAACCATCAGCGCCAGCGGAATGCTTATTGCCACAATAAGGGCTGAACGGTAGTCGCCAAGGAAAAACAGGAGTACAAGACACAGCAGGCCTATTCCTGTAAGACCTTCACGCAGCAAGCCGGCAACGGAGTGCTTTACATAAACGCTCTGGTCGAATATGGTATTTAATTTTATGGAGGACGGAATCTGGCCTTCAATGGTAGGTATGATTCCTCTTACCCCGTTCACATCGGCAATAATATTCGAACCATTGCGGCGGTATATGGGTATGTACACCTGGTTGCGGCCATTTACGCGCGCAATGTTGGTTTGAATCTGTGCGCCGTCTTTGGCATAGCCCACGTCTTTCAGGTAAATCGGGTTGCCTGTGCTGTCTACCTTCAGCACTATGTCATTGAATTCTGATATTTGATTGAACATGGCATTTGCCTCCACATTGTAATCGAAAGGGCCTATGTTTATATCGCCCGTAGGTATCATTACATTGTTTTTTTGCAGCGCCTTCATCACATCTGTTTGAGAAATATTGTAGTTCTGCAGCTTGGTAGGATCCACATATATCAGTATCTGTCTGATTTTACCACCATAAACAGCCGGGGCCGTAACTCCGTCAACGGTTTGCAATATGGTACGGATGGTATATTGCGAGATGTCATACAGTTGTTGTTCATTCAGCGAATCGCTGCTAACGGTAAGCAGGGCGAGGGGGATGGATGCGGTGGGGTCAAAGGGCAATACAATAGGCGGCAGCGTTCCGGGCGGCAGGTGGCTCATGTCGCTGTTCACCAGGGTTGAAACAGAAGCGAGGGCGGCATCGGGGCTGACGCTCGACTGAAAGTAATCTTTAATAATGCTTACCCCTGTAATACTTTTCGATTCCTGGGCGCTGATACCGTCGGCAAGACTAGTAAACCTTTCAAGGCGGGTGGAAATGTCTTTTTCCACCATTTCGGGCGGCATTCCCTGGTACACGGTGAGTATTTCTATGGCAGGCGATTTGAAAACGGGGAGGATATCCACCGGAAGCCTGCTCACGCTAACTATGCCAAGGATGGCAACCAGCAGGGCAATTACTATTATCAGGTGCTTGTTTCTAAACGCAAAATCTACCATAACGCATTATTATTTTTTAAAAATGTTTTTTTGTGAGGTTGTTATCTTCTGCCGGAAGGCGCAGCGCTTTCTGGTTGAAGAAGTAGAATATAACAGGTACCACGAAAAGGCTTAAGACGGTGGCGGCAATAACGCCTCCTATAATGGCCCGTGCAAGCGGTATGTTGGCTTCGCCGCCTATTTCATAACCGAGCGCCATGGGGAACAGGGCGAAGATGGCAACTATGGCAGTCATTAATATAGGCCTGAAGCGGTTGGTTATTCCTTCCATTATAGCGGTTTCAAGCGGGTTACCTTCTCTTAGCAGGTTGTTCATTTTATCCACCAGCAAGTTGCTGTATGCAACCGTTATCCCAACCATCATTATTATGCCCATGAATGATTGTATGTTAAGGTTGGTGTTGGTAAAAAACAGCATGAAAATTACACCTATCATACCCAGGGGAACAACCAGTATTATGATGAGCGGCAGCTTAAAGGATTTTAAAAGAGGCACTATAACCAGATAAACAATTACTATTGCAAGTATCAACCCGAATCCAAGGCTGCTGAAGGCGTCGTGCATACTTTTTATTTCACCTTTTGCCTTAATGGTATAGCCAAGGGGTATGGAATCTGTTACAGGCTTTATGACATTTTCTATATCGGCATCTACCGAACCAATATCCCTGCCTTCAACATTGGCAAACACATCAAATGTCCGCTGCACGTTTTCATGCTTTATCTCGATGGGTTGTGAACCTATCGAAACCTTTGCCACATCTTTAAGCATGATATCCTGCTTGAGTTTCTTGTTTGTGCTGATGGTTACATTATCGAGCGCCTCCACATCATCCAGTCTGAATTGCGGATAGGTTACCCCCAAAAAATAGTCGTTTCCGCTAACCGGGTCCACCCAGTACAGCCGGCTGTTGAAGGTGGAGGATGAGTTCAGGGCGCTTTCCACATTTTTTATTATGCCGTCGGCGGTAACTCCAACCATAGCCGCTTTTGTGCGGTTTATATTCAACTCAATTTCGGGGTGGCTTATGCGCTCGTCGATACGTACGTCTCTTGCTCCGGGGACCCTTCTTGCAAGGTCACGTATCCTGGTTGCTATTGAATTTAGTTTCCTGAAGCTTGCTCCCGTTATCTGAATGTCAATGGGCGAAGGGGCTCCGTTATTTAGCGCGGCGCCCACAATGCCGCTCATATCGAAGGCAAAACCTACGCCCGGAAAGTCGTTGTTGAGTTTGGTGCGCAGGCGCGATACAAACACCCTTGTAGGCGTTTCATGTTCATCCTTCAGCTGCACGTCTATAAAGGCATCCTGTGTGCCGGAGTTGGGCGTGTATGCGGCATCAATGTTCGGCTGAACCCCGATGTTCGATACGATGGATACCAGCTCATTGCCTGTTTCGGCCTTTATCTCGTTTTCTATTTCGCCAATTTTCTGCTGGGTTAATTCAATGCGTGTGCCCGGGTCGAGGTGCACATAAACAGTGAATTGCCCCACGTCCATTTGCGGGAAAAATTCGGAACCTATCTTTCTGGAGCTGAACACGGCCAGGAGCAATAAAAGGAGCATGCTGGCAATTACCCACCACCTGTAACGCAACACAGAGTGCATTGATTTTACATAAGCATTGGTAAGTTTGGTTATGCCTCTGTCAAACTTTCCCAGAATACCTTTAGGCTGGTGTTCGTGCTCTGATGCATTATGTCCTTTTAAGAGGGCTGCCGCCATAATTGGAATTAACGTCATGGAAAAGAAACGGGAGCCTATCATGGCAAGAGAAACCACTATGGCGAGGGGAGTGAACAAAAATCTGGAAATGCCGGTTAAAAAAATAATCGGCAGGAACACAATAATGATTGTAATGGTGGTAACCGTTACCGGAAGCGACACTTCAATGGCGCCGTCCATGGCAGCCTGCTGCGAGTGTTTTCCCAATTTCAGGTGCTTGTCTATGTTTTCTAGTACCACAATACTGTCATCCACCAGAAGTCCGATAGCAAGCGCCATTCCGCCCAGCGTTATACTATTAATCGTATTGCCTGTAAAATCGAGCCCGAGAAACACAACCATCAGTGATAGTGGTATGCTGATAACTACAATGAGTGTGGCGCGATAATTGCCGAGGAAAAGCAGAAGCACAATGCACAACAATCCGATTCCGGTTATCCCTTCTCTTAATAAGCCGGCAACGGAGTGCTTTACATATACGCTTTGGTCGAATATAGTATTTAGTTTTATTGATGAAGGAATCTGCCCTTCAATGGTTGGTATGATTGTTCTTACCCCGTTTACATCGGCTATGATGTTGGTTCCATTGCGGCGGTATATAGGAATATAAACCTGGTTACGGCCGTTTACCCGTGCAATGTTGGTTTGTATCTGGGCGCCATCTTTTGCATAACCAATGTCTTTCAGGTAAACAACGCTTCCATCATTATTCTTTTTTACTACTATGTTGTCGAAGTTGTCAACATTGGCGAACATGGAGTTTGCTTCTACATTATAATCGGCAGGTCCGATATTAATGTCGCCGGTAGGTATCATCACGTTATTCTTTTCAAGCACCAGCATTACATCGGTTTGCGAAAGATTATATTCCTGCAATTTTTCAGGATCCACATACACCAGTATCTGACGTATTTTTCCGCCATAAACGGCAGGTGCCACAATTCCATCTACAGTTTGGAGGATGGTTCGTATAGAATATTGGGCAATATCATATAGCTGCTGTTCATTCAGCGAGTCGCTGCTAACGGTAAGCAGGGCGAGGGGGATGGATGCGGTGGTGTCAAAGGGCAATACAATAGGCGGCAGCGTTCCGG
>JABEUT010000237.1 GCA_013044305.1 Bacteroidia bacterium | reverse complement strand
TGTCTATTTGGTGGAGCACTTTACCGGTAAGGATATTTGCTGTGCCCTGTCGGAGCTCGATGCCAATGTGCTGAAAATAATATATCCGAACGGGACGGAATGCAACTTTGTAAATGAAAAATCAATGAAGGTTAAATAGCTGGCGGGCTAAGGCTTTTAAATTGAATAATTCTATTAAGACATGCTTTATTCACAGAGGCCTATCAATACTTACATGCAAGACGGCGCAGGCCGTGGGCTGTAATTTTACGCAAGTCCTTTATAATATTGCCGTTCAGCAGCTGTATCGCCGAATCAGGGTTTACTAAACCTGGGTTCACCCCCCAGCAAATGATCATGTATTCATAAACGGCGCAAGGTAAGGTTTCCAGAAGTTTTTCATCGGAGTAAAAGTTGTCATTATCGGTATAGCCTTCTTCCCACTGGGTGAACTCGGCTTTCAGCTCTTCCCGCAGATCGGGCAGTATCGCTAGTATTTCTTTTTTGACCTTTTTCGAAATTATTTCCATATCTGTGCTTACGGATTATATTCTATAGTAAACTATTTCAGGTATAGCAGAAGTACCCGCCTGCCGAAGGCATAAGAACTGATAAGCGCCAACCCCAATCCGGCACTTCAAGTTAATGAATATCCCAGACCTTTTATTGAAGGAAATTGCTACGAAGGATAGAGATCTTTCTTTTGTAATGAGATCCATAGACTTAAAAAATCTAAAACGTTTTACGCTATTATTTTAAACAAGTTACATTTTATAAAATTCCTAAACGGGATTAACGATTAGCGGCTACACAGTTAATTTTTTTTAACAGCAAGTTAATCAGCAGGTAGTGTTAGCCCTTTATAAAGGGAATTAATCACGGTTCAACACGTTTTTTTCGTGTTCGGGGCAGATTTTATTTTGTCCCTCCAACGATGAAAATGCCTAATGCACCCAAGGGCCGCAGCTAAGTGCAAGCACCCATTTGTTATTCCTTTTTACAAAGGCATTGGTATTGCCAATTCCTGTATGGCCGCATTCAAAGCCGCGGTACACAATACATTTGGTTTTATCCAGTGAAAACAGGGGGACTGAAAATTTATTGTATCCCTGCCGGAATATGTGGTAATAGGCTGTCCAGCCCGAATCGGCTCCTGCCGAATCAAACACCTGCCTCACTCTGGCTCCGTCTATTACCTTGATGCCTTTCAGCATACCGTTTTTCCATTGAAACTGGCGTTTGCGCAGATTAATGCACTGCTGCCGGATATATGCCCTGTCGGCTATGCTGAATAAGGTATCCTGAAATATTTGAGTCGTATCTTCCTGCAGAACACCATATTCAGGAGTGCTGATCAGGTTGCAGGTTTTTAACGAATCGGGGTTGCACTGACCTATCATTGCAGATACCGGATAGGGATTATCGGAGGTATTAAAAAAATCATAGAAGTCCTGATCAGTAATGGGGCTTGGCTTAGCAGCCTGCGCATTAAGGAAAGAGGGTGAGCATGCAAGCAGGAATAATAGAAAAGCATTTTTTGCATTACGCGCGAAGGCGCTGGTGAGTCTGAGGTTCAGCATGCGCATCATTCTGTTAAGCCCTGTGCGGGCCGTATTGTGATTGTATAACATTTCGGATTTTGTAGTATTATCCATTTTATTTCAGGTTACCATCGGTTCCAATCCTCTAAAAACCGTATTCCTGCCTGAATATCCGCCGAGAAATACCTGTCATGATCAATAAATGGCACAGATTTTCTAAAATTGTCTATAATGTTTTGAAGCATAGGCGATGTTTTGAGCGGTTTTCTGAATTGCAGTGCCTGCGTAGCTGCAATAAGTTCTATAGAGAGTATCGTCTTAAGATTTTGTACAATCCTGTGGCATTTAACTGCCGCGTTGGCTCCCATGCTAACATAATCTTCCTGCCCGTTCGACGACACAATGCTGTCTGCCGATGCCGGTGTGGCATATTGCTTGTTCTGGCTCACCACTGAAGCCCCGGTATATTGCAAAATCATTAGTCCGGTATTTAGTCCCGGTTCTTTTGCAAGAAAGGCAGGCAGGTTCCTCTGACCAGATAACAATTGAAAGGTTCTTCTTTCCGAAATATTACCCAGGTTGGCAAGCGCAATGCCCAGATAATCGAATGCCATTGCGAGCGGATGCCCGTGGAAGTTGCCGCCGGAAAGGATCTTATCCTCGCCGGGGAATATAAGTGGGTTGTCGGTAACCGAATTTATTTCGACCGATATTATGTTAGCAACATGTTTTATTACATCCCTGGCTGCACCATGTACCTGCGGTATGCAGCGGAAGGAATACGGATCCTGCACATCCTGCTTTTTTTGTTTCTGTAACCCGCTGCCCTTCAGGCAGTCGCTTATGAACTTTGCGCTTTTTGCTTGCCCGGGGTGTGGGCGTAATCTATGTATCAGGCTGTTAAATGGCTCAAGTTTGGCGCCGAAACCGTCAACTGACATTGCCCCTATGGTATCGGCGATACTGGATAGTTTTTGCGCTTGAATTACAAGCCATACCCCGTATGCTCCCATAAACTGCGTTCCATTTAGCAGGGCAAGTCCTTCCTTTGCTTTCAGCCTTAGCGGCGTCCACTTCATTTCTTTGTGCAGCAGAGCCCCGCTTTTGCGTTTGCCTTTGTGCAATACTTCACCTTCAGCAATTAGCGGTAAACAAAGATGTGCCAGGGGCGCCAGGTCGCCGCTGGCACCTAGTGAGCCTTGCTCAAATACCACCGGAATTACTCCTTGGTTAAAAAAGTCTATCAGCCTTTCCACTGTATCCGCTCCAACTCCTGAATTCCCGTAGCTTAACGACTGTATTTTAAGCAGCAGCATAAGCCGTACAATTTCCGCAGGGACTTCACTTCCCGCGCCGCATGCATGTGAGCGAAGCGCATTGGTTTGCAGCTTGCTGTAGCTGTTTTTGTCTATGGCAATATTACGTAGCGAGCCTAAACCGGTATTGATTCCGTACACCGGGGTAGTGGAGGAGAGAAGTTTATTATCGAGATATTTTCTGCCTTTCTCTATTCGCTTCTTCGCCTGCGCGGAAAGCGCTATGCGCATATTATTACTGAAGATGCTCTGTATGGAAGCAATATCCAGTTCATCACTTATTTGAAAAGTATTCATGTGTAAATCTCTATTTCGTCTTGAGTATTTTTGAAAAATATTCGACCATTTTATTTAAAGCTATTTCATTTTCCACGCCCGATGCCATATTTCTAATTTTTACCACCCCTTTGTTCAGTTCAACTTCGCCGGCAAAAACAACGTATGCTATCTTTTTGGCATCGGCATAGTTCATCTGTTTTTTGAATTTTGCATCATCGGGGTATAGCTCTGTGCTTATACCCGCCTTGCGAAGATGGCCTATCCATTCGAGGCTGCGGCTTGCCTGAACATAGTCAAAGTTCACAAACATTACCTGTGTGGAGAC
>JABEUT010000236.1 GCA_013044305.1 Bacteroidia bacterium | reverse complement strand
CCTCCATTCGCACCGGTAAATTCTAATAAATTTTTAAAATTTGTTCCGTTGGTATCAATGGAGAATATATTGCCTGCGAATGTTGCCCCGGCTTCTGTCATTCCGAACATCTGCCCGCCGGAAATGCTTAAATCGCCATAAGGTTGCCTGCCATTAGTGTTATTAAAATCGAAGAGGTCTTTGAATTGGGCGTGGGAAGTGAAGAGAGAAGAGGTAAGAACTAAGAGAATGAGGAGGAGGTTTTTCACCTCACCCCCCGCCTGCTTTGCCCGCCTGTCCCAGTTCGGGCAGGCAGTACGCCCGCCAGCAATTCGGGCAGGGGCAGGCGTCCCCTCTTCACGAGGAGAGGGCGTAGAACACCTCACTCTTTTATCTCTCTCCTTGTACAAGGAGAGAGATATTACATTACCTATAAATTCGGGGAGTAGTTTTTTCATTCTTCAATTCCTTTACCTTGAGAAACAAAGATATACAAATAAATTGAATATACAATAGGGGTTTATGGCTCATATATAAGCCCTACCCGCTAACTTGCTTTATTGGGTAAGGGGAATATCGGGGTATGGCATTTTAACTCCTGTTCTTTCTTTTGCCTTCAAAATAGGTTTTAAGTATGGCGGAGCACTCCTTTTCAAGGATGCCGGAACTTACCTTTGTTCGGGGATGCAGGATGTGGCTGCCGGTAAGCATAAAGCCTCTTTTCGGGTCTCGTGCGCCATAAACTATCCTGCCCGTCTGGGTCCAGTAGGCCGCACCCGCGCACATGTTGCAAGGTTCGAGGGTTACGTACAGGGTACATTCATTAAGGTACTTTCCTCCCAGATGATGACTGGCCGAGGTATATGCCTGCATTTCAGCGTGGGCTGTAACATCGGTCAGCTGTTCGGTAAGGTTATGTGCACGGGCTATGATTATTCCGCCGCATTCGATAACCGCTCCTACCGGAACCTCATCTTTAGCCATCGCTTTTTCAGCTTCTTTCAGCGCCTCGCGCATGTATCTTTCATCTTCATTCATTGGCTATGCCTTTTGGCGGTTAAAACTGCGAATTTAGTGTTTAACGGCTATATTTTGTTTGTAATAAAAAGGCTTGTTGCCTGCTGCCCTGCCTGCAATAAAATATCAATTACCTGCTTATGTCTTTATTGTAAGCATCCATAACAAGGTGACTGTACTTACGCCTGTTAAAGCGCAGATGAATGGTAACCCCTTCTGTGGCCAGGCCCCCAAGTATCAGTATCCTGCCAATGTTTCGGTTTACGTGCTGCTGCGCCGGGGTGTTGCCGGTTACAATTCCTCCGGGGTGATAACGGACGGAGCGGTTTGTGGCAATGAGGTATAGCCCGTCGCCTATGATGAATATGCCGCTAAGCAGGGTTACCGTATGCCACACCCTTCTCTTTTCCACTTTATCTATAAGCAGATCGAGGTTCTTGTTGTGCAGCTGCGAAGCCACATCAAGCATATCGGGCTCCGTTATGTAATGATTCCTGTAAAAGTACCGCCAGCCGTCGGGCATGATGGTGAGATCGGAACCGGCAGCAGGCTCAAGCGGCTTGGCGCTCAATTCAAATGATTCGCGCTTGCCGTTGCCGTAGATGATATAGGCAATATCGGTTTTGGAAATGGTGAAGATGGGGCCGCTGCGGTAATCGAACCTTTTGTACACCAGATTTTCCGTGTTGACCTCGAGGAGTTCAACTGCCGTTTTTCCGCCATTTCGTTTTACAATCGTGTCGGCAATTTTCGGCACGCTGCCGTTGTACTTCCGAACGGTATCTGTTTGTGCGCTTGCAGAAAGTCGGAGGAATAAACCAAGCAGGAAGGCTAAATGAGACTTATTTATCATAGGTTTGCAATGTTTTTAATTGACCATTTTCGATTATTAAAACACCTCGCCGATATTAAAAAAGAAACCCCTTGAACCCTGGGTTCCGAAGGCATAATCAATACAGAGGTTAGAGCCGGAATACTTATTCAGTTTCAACCGTATTCCCACTCCTTCACCCGGGCTGATAATACTGTTGCCGAATGTATTCATCGACTGGGGCGTAGTTTCAGCATTGGAGAACACCACGCCGCCCAGCAAGCCGTTCTTCAGTATATTAAACCTTAGCTCTGTTTCCAGGTAAAGCATATTGTTTCCGCGGAACCTGCCCTGTATATAGCCCCTGCCTGTGTTGCTATAGGTATCCCATCCAGTGCTGGGCAGGTCGAGGTAAGGGGGCTTGCCGCCGAAGGTGAATTCGTTCCAGCTCCAGAAAGCGAGCTTGGTGGTGCCCCGTGCATTCAGTTTAATGTATTTGCGCATTTCCACCTGAATGTATTGCCAGTTGTCGTCGCTGCCGAGCAAAGTGGAATTCCACCTGTAGATGATGCTGCCGTAAAAGGCGCTAACCGGGTTGTTTATGTTCTCACGGTTATCGTATTTTAAATGGGCTATCAGCCCTGAAGAGACAGTCTTTTCCTGATTATTATTGTAGCTTATGAAGTCGGTCATCTCGCTGTAATCTTCAATGTTCCAGTGGTAGTCGAGGTTATAGCCAAAGCCACCGTAAAGGTTATGGGCCACCTTCATTAAAGCCTCCTGATCGAACTTGAAGAAGGAATAATCTATGGTATCTACCTTGTTGAGCAGGGTGTGGCTGCCCAGTCCATAAGTATAAGAGGGGTATTTGTAAAACCTCCAGTCGCCCAAAAAATTGAATTCGTTACCGGCAGTCCAGATGCTGCTGGTGAAGGGCAGAATGGTTTGTTTCATAAAGGAATATTCCGGGTTAAAGGTTATGTTGGACAGGTTGGCGCCTTCGGCGCTGTACCAGGAGATGTTGCTTGCCAGTATGGCTACTCCGCCCGACTGCAATGCGTATCCTGCAACCGGAAATACCGCCCAGAGGAGCTTACCCGGCTTAGGCACACTATCCTGTGAATGTTTTGTTCTTAACCGAAAAAGTTCAATTATCAGGTCCGGGAAATCCTTCTGACGGTACTGCCTGGGTAAACTCTTGCCCGTAAGGGTGTCGTGCTTTGCAACCCGCATTGATTGGGCTTTACTACTTACCGCTGTAAGTATAAGTAGTGCCGCAGCAAGGCAGCGAACGGTCTGTGCTTTTTTCTTTATCAATCTGCGGATACTATGAAGGATGCAGGTATTGGATGCCATAAACAGCAGAAAGTTTAACCAACATTCATATATTTATAATATCCCTGAAATTTCTTCATGGGGAATTAGTTAGCCGGGCCATGCCGCTTTAAAACTTAGCGGGATGCTGAAATACCGATAGGAACGCAGATTGTAACCTTTCAGCGTTACTAATCCTGTCAAACCTTTAGCTCTGGTATTTTTTTACTATAACCGATGCATTGTGCCCGCCGAATCCGAAGGTGTTGCTCAAGGCGGAGCGAACGGTTCTCTTCTGTGCCTTGTTGAATGTAAAGTTCAGTTTGTTGTCCAGGGCGGGGTCGTCAATAAAGTGATTGATGGTAGGGGGTACTATATCGTTCTTTACCGATAGTATGGCTGCTATTGCTTCTATGGCGCCGGCTGCACCAAGCAGGTGTCCGGTCATGCTTTTTGTTGCACTTATGTTCAGTTTGTAGGCGTTGTCGCCAAAGACATTAAGTATGGCCTTAGTTTCGGCTATATCACCGAGAGGTGTTGAGGTGCCGTGCACGTTGATATAGTCAATGTCGGCGGGCTGCATGCCGGCATCGGACAGGGCTGCCTTCATAACGTTGATGGCTCCGAGCCCTTCGGGGTGCGG
>JABEUT010000235.1 GCA_013044305.1 Bacteroidia bacterium | reverse complement strand
TTAATTAATGTTTATATTGAGTATAGGTCCAATAGATTATTATCATATAAAACAGTATCATACAAGTTCATTTCGAAATGATACACTGATTGAAAAGTCTATAACTAAAAGCACAAACTATATAAACATGAATTTAAATTTTGAAGCATCATATTTTATAAAAAATAATATCTGTATTGGAATAACCTTCCCTGTAACTCCTTCAGTTAATGGTCTTTATATGATAGGATTAGTTAATACAGTTGGTTTTTTCACCAGGTATTATTTTGGACAGAGGTCTCATCCATTAAATTATGAAAACAATAATCGCTTTGCCTTCTTTGCAGAAGGAATAATTATTGGAGGTTACTCTTCGGCTAATAATCAAAGTTCAAGTTTAAATGTTCTATCAAATACTACTTCACAAGGTTCTAACAATTTGAAAGATTATATTCTACAAGGCAAAGCATCTGCGGCTTGCACTTATTTACTATTTAAACATATTGCAATTGATGCATTCGGGTCGTATTATTTTGAATATTATTGGAGTAGCGCTGAATCTTCTGCTTCAACAATAATTGATAAAAATATTTCAATTTATAACGGCTTAGGATTTGTTCTCCAAGTAGATATTTATTTATGATTACCCCCGTACCCGCTATCAGTCCGCTTGTATCTTTTTTGGGGCTGCCTTAGTGGGTGAAAAAATTATAAGCTGCGCTTACTTACAAAAAAATACTTTTGCATTATATATGACAGAAAGCTATAAGACACATTGCGACGGTTTGTATTTTGTAAGTTTCAGCGTTGGGGGTTGGATAGATGTATTTATGTAAATAGTTACCAATTATTTGTATGTTGTTAACGCATATTATCAGAAGCCCCCTGATATTTTTCACTCATGATATTAAGGGCATGCATGAGTCTGTCAATTTCCATTTCAGTGTTATATACATGAAGGCATATCCTCAAGCGTTCTCTGCCTCTGGGCACGGTGGGGCTTAAAATTGGCCTTACATCCAGCCTGCGTTTTTGCAATGCGTGAGCCAGGGCTGTTGTATTGGCGTTGCCGGGAACAATAAGGGATTGAATGGCGCTTTTGCTGTCCAGCCATTGCAGGCCGGTTTTTTCCGAAAAGGTTTTTTGCTGCCGCATTGCCTTTGCCCTGAAATAAGCTATAAGTTCATGCAGTCTTTTTATTGATCCGCCGCTTTGCCGAAGCAGGCGGTATGCATTATGAATGGCAAGCAGGCTGTGGTGAGGCAGGGCTGTGGTATAAATGAAAGACCGTGCATGATTTATCAGATATTGTTTCAGCGCAGGGCTCCCTGTTACCGCAGCGCCATGGCATCCGAGCGCCTTGCCGAAAGTATGCAGGCGCGCAAACACAAGTTCTTCCAGCCCGCACTCCTGCACAAGCCCCCGGCTGAACACTCCCGTTGCATGGGCTTCGTCAACTATAAGGTGGGCATTATTCAGGGTGCACAGTTCTGTCAGCTTTTTCAGGGGTGCCAGATCCCCGTCCATGGAATAAACCGACTCCACGGCTATGAATGTATTTCCTTTAGCAAGACTTAATCTTTCTTGCAGATGCCCCATGTTGTTGTGCCTGAAAGGAAAACTTTGGGCGGCAGAAAGCCTGATGCCGTCGCGCACCGAGGCGTGGATGTATTCATCGTACAGTATGGTATCCTTTTTAGAAGCCATACAGCTGAACAAACCGAGGTTGGCATCGTAGCCTGAATTGAAAAGAAGGGCTGCCGGTGCATTATGAAAGCGGGCAAGAAACGATTCAAGCTTTTCGGCGGCAGCGCTGTTGCCTGTAAGCAGGCGCGACCCTCCCGAGCCGTTCGGCGCTCCCGTTTTTTCTTCCGCCTCGTAAACCATGCGGCGCAGCTCCGCAGAGCGGGCAAAACCGAGGTAGTCGTTCGATGAAAAGTCAGCTCTTGTCCCGGGCTTCTGCAGGCGGCGCAGCAACCCGCGCTCCTCTCTTCGGGCCAGCGCTTCGGCATAATGCTGTTCAACTGGAAACATAGTTCGGTAATGTTGAAGTTCGGTATGAAAGAGTAAAGTAAAGTATTTTTATTGAAAATGGATTTCAATTTTTTGGGAACAGATACTTCTGCCCTGTGTTAATTACCGCCATAACCATTGTCTGTCCGGACTTTGCCTTTAGTGCTGAATATGCAACCTTGCCAATGTTATAATTGCCGTCAGACATGGGCAGCCATCCGGCGCGTATCCGGCACGGGCAAACGTAATTATCCGTTTGGTTTACAACCTGTGCGGTTTTAAAAATAGCTGGGGCACTTTTCGTGGTGCTTGGGCAGGCGGATAGACAAAATAATTCCCGCGAAGGAATACCAGTCGTCCTTGCCGTTGCCCCGTTCCGAACCGATATCGGCCGCATGGTCGGCATTGAGGCTCCTGTCCGACATTAAGGCAGCCATTGGCCCATTTACGCCTCTGTTGTTTATTAGCAGCTGCGGATTAACGTATGTTCCCGAACAGTCATCGAGGTATCCGGTAAAGGTTTTGCGCATACCCCATTCCACGGTGAGGCAAACGCCTTTCGAGAAATTTGTTTTTATGCCCAGGCCGAACGGTATGCAGGGCTGGAAGAGCTTATACGGCGCATGTGGATTGGCAGATGTGCCTTGTCCTTCGGTACCGAGGGGTTGCAATGCAACCCATTGGCTGCCGTAAGAGCCTTTGGGATTGAAATAGAACATGCCCGCTCCGGCAAAAACGAAGGGAGAAAAGGAATGCTTGCTGCTGCCCAGCTCATATTCGCGGAAGTTGAATTCAATAACTTCCGACAGCTCATCTACCGCCGAAGTAAAGTTAAGGTTCCTTTCGCGCTGCGAGGCAGAAGGGCTCTGGGCGTCGTTGGCATCTATTTCACCAAAAAAAAGGTTGGTTCTTAATGAAAAGCGGTCGTTTATATTGTAACGCACTATTCCGCCTCCGGCAAGCCTTGTAAATTCGTTGAAATAACCGTTCGGGTTAAGATCGCCGATATAAAAGGAACATCCTAAAAATGCGCCCACTTCCCATGTTTTATTGGCCTGTTGTGCGGCAAGCTGGGAGATAGTGAGCATTATTGCAGCAACAAAGGCTGTGGTCTTTTTCATACTCTGTTCCACGGATGGTTTTTTTTACGGTAAGTTGCAAAGGTATGCCATTTATTCAGTGCTTCGGCCAACATTTACCCGAAATTATTAACAAACACCGCAATAAACGAATTTATTGGCGAAAAATTATGCCGGGAGGGTAAATTTTATCACCGGTTTGAAATAAATGTATTATATTTGCGCAGAAATTTGCACAACAGAAGCGGACTAATATCAAAATTACGGGAAAAAAATTAAGAAGGAGGGCGATGAAAACCTCCTTTTTTATTGCTAAAGAAACATGCAGTGCGATTATGGTATGGTAACAGTTATTTATGCGTATGTTATTAATTTCTAATTATTAATTTTCTAAATCCCATGGCAAGGACAGCAAAAGTTGAAGCGCAACCGAAAGAGGTAACCCACCTCAACATTATTGAGTCTTTTTCGGAATTCAAGGATACCAAGAACATAGACAAGGTAACATTGATGAATGTAATAGAGGACGTTTTTAAGGCGATGCTTAGAAAACGCTATGAAACCGATGAAAACTTTGATATTATTGTGAACCCCGATAAAGGCGACGTGGAAATATGGAGGAACCGTACGATTGTAGAAGATGAGAAGCTGGAAAACCCGAACACGCAGATTGCCTACTCCGAAGCAAAGAAAATAGAACCCGACTTCGAAGTTGGGGAAGATGTAACCGAGCCGGTTAACTTCTTGGAATTCAGCAGGAGGGCTATACTCGCCGTTCGCCAGAACTTAAGTTCACGCATATCGCAGCTTGAAAAGGAATCGCTCTTCGAGAAATATAAGAACAGGGAAGGCGAGATTATAAGCTGCGAGGTTTACCAGATATGGAAGAAGGAAATACTGCTGATGGACGACGAAGGCAACGAACTCATCATGCCCCGCTCCGAGCAGATACCATCCGACTTCTTTAAAAAGGGAGACACCATACGCGCCGTAATCTCAAAGGTGGAAATGAACGGCAATACCCCCATGATCATACTGTCGCGCACTTCACCTGTATTCCTTGAAAGACTGTTTGAAACGGAGGTGCCCGAAATTTTCGACGGGCTTATTACCATAAAGAAAATAGTACGCGAACCGGGCGAAAGAGCCAAAGTGGCAGTAGAATCGTACGACGACCGCATTGATCCCGTTGGAGCATGCGTTGGCGTTAAAGGCTCAAGGATACACGGTATTGTAAGGGAATTGAAAAATGAAAATATCGACGTAATTAACTACACCACCAACCCTACGCTGTTCATTACACGGGCGCTGAACCCTGCAAAAATTACCAGCATCAAGATCAATGATGAAACAAAGCACGCCAATGTATTCCTGAAACCCGATCAGGTATCGCTTTCAATAGTTAAGGGAGGGCATAACATACGCCTTGCAGCCAGGCTCACAGGATACGAGATAGATGTGTACAGAGACTCGGAAAACTATCCCGAAGACGTGCCGCTTGATGAATTTTCGGACGAAATAGAAGGGTGGATACTCGACGCACTTAAAGCC
>JABEUT010000234.1 GCA_013044305.1 Bacteroidia bacterium | reverse complement strand
GATTGTGTTTCAGTACGGGAAATTATAAAAGCCTCTGCCAGTACATTTAAAAAAGATACTGAAATATGTAATGGAGAAAGCGTGCTAATAGGAGATACAGCCGTGCAGGGTGTTAGCTATAGCTGGCAACCCACAAATGGGCTATCTAACCCTAATGCAGCACAAACCTACGCCTCTCCTACAGTTACCACTACTTATACGCTTACCGTAAAAAATGATTCCATAAGCGGCTGCGCCTGTGCAGATAGCCTTAGTACAGATACGGTAACGATATTTATATGTCCGCCTGTAATATTGCCCGATAATATTTTTATTCCTACCGCCTTCTCGCCCAACGGCGACGGGCAAAATGACGTATTATTACCAAAAGGCAATAACATTGCTACTTTCTTTATGGCTATATTTGACCGCTGGGGAAATAAAGTATTTGAGTGCGAAAATATAAATGAGGGTTGGGATGGCACTTACAAAAACAAACCCTGCGAAACCGGAACATATAGCTATTATGCCAATGGCTCGTATGAGGATGGGAAAGCATTTAATAAGAAAGGAAATATAACGCTGGTGAGGTAATAGTTTCAATTTTCAGCTTTCAATTTCCTCCTGCTCCACATAAACAGCGAGTTGTTGTGGGCGTACACATTTACATCTTTACACACAACAATAAGCATAAAATCTACAAACGGCAATACCCCCGCTATGCCGCCATAGCTTGCAATGTATGCAAGGGGTATCAGTGGGCTGGTACCCAGATAAACGCGGTGCAGGCCTAATATGCCTCCCGTAAGTGGGAATGCAAGCAGGGCTGCTATGAGCCTGTGTTTGCGGTGTTGCCCGGAATCCGTGTCAACCGCCATTTGTGATGCATGAGCGGTGAACCGAACCGTCTTCCTGTGGGAAATATTTTGCAACCTTGCGCTGCTGTACGCATAATTGCAGACAAAGATGAACAAAAGCGCAGCCGCAAATTTTCCAAAGAAATTTGACCGGATATGGTTCTTCCGTGTCCCCTTCTGCCCGACAGTCAGGGCGCATTTATTCATGTTATCTGGCGCTGTCGAACATTTTAGCAACTTCTTCCCAGTTGATTATATTCCAGAAATTGGTAATATATTCCGGTCGCCGGTTCTGGTATTTCAAATAGTAAGCGTGTTCCCACACATCCAGTCCGAGAATGGGTAAACCTTTACATTCTGATACATCCATCAGCGGGTTGTCCTGGTTAGGTGTAGAACAAACTGCCAGTTTGCCGCCGCTTACACAGAGCCAAGCCCATCCGGAACCGAAGCGGGTAGCTCCAGCATCGGAAAATTTTACTTTAAAGTCGGCAAAAGAACCGAAAGCCGATTTAATGGCATCGGCAAGTTTGCCCGTAGGTTCGCCTCCGCCATTGGGTTTCATAATGTTCCAGAAAAGATTGTGGTTGTATGTGCCGCCGGAATTATTACGCACCACGGGCGGCTGCTTGGATACATTTTTCATAATTTCCTCAAGAGACATATTCTCTTCCGGTTTTCCTTTTATTGCATTGTTCAGGTTATTGATGTATGCCTGATGATGCTTGGTATGGTGGATTTCCATTGTAGCAGCATCAATGTAAGGCTCAAGCGCATTGTATGCGTAGGGTAATTGGGGAAGGTTAAACATATAAGATGGTTTTTGATTGTTTTGAATCAGTTTAAGAACATGGCAAAATTACAGATTTTTATCGTTACGGCTCACTCAAAATTCCTGTGGAGCAGGTGCCAGTTATTAACAGAGCCGATTTATTATTCGCTTAATTCCGGCAACTTTTTAATAATCCGCGCCGGAACGCCAACCGCCGTTATCCGCGCAGGTAAGTGATTAATGACGACGGCGCCCGACCCAATAATGCTACCCTCGCCCACGCTTGCGTCGGGTATTACAACGGCTCCGGTGCCCAGAAAGGCGTCTTTTCCTATTTTCACCCTGCCGGCGGTATGCACTCCTGGTCCGAGGTTGGCGCCGCTTTCTATTATATTGTCGTGATCTATGGTTGCGCCGGTGTGTATATTCACACAGTCGCCTATTTTGGTTCCTGTTACCACAATTACACCTTGTCCCAAATAACAGCCTTTGCCGATAACCACATCCGGATCGAGGTAAACGGTGGGGTGTATGGCGTTAATCAATTCCAGACCGGAGGCAACAATGCGTTCCGAGAGTTGCCTTCTCATGGCATTGTTCCCGATTGCGGCAATGGCACACTCCACACCAAGCGTTTTCTTATAGTATTCCAGATCATTTATACCTCCCAAAACGGGTATCCCTTTTATGGCTGTGCCTTTTTTTGCCGGGTCGTCGTCGGCAAATCCTATTACCTGGTATGCTGAACCCGCTTTTAATATCTCCAGCACCACCTTGGCGTGTCCGTCGGCTCTGGCTCCTAATATGATGGTGCGCTTCATTTTAAAATCTTCCGCATTTTATCAAATCAAAAATAACAAAATTACTCCAGCCGTAGCAAACAAAAAGAGGCCGGCGCATGAAGCCCGTGCCTGCCCGCGCTGGCTTTAACGCTATAATTGTGGCGTTGTTCAATTATCAGATTTGATGGCAAACCCACCCCGCTTTATATGTAATGTGGGGTTAGCTGCGCCGCCATCAGTCAATAAATACCGCATTATTTTTTATGCGGGGATGTAATTCGGGTTTCTCGTTCCCATAACCTATCACGATAGAAAGCAACACCTTTTCCTTCTTTGATATGCCTAATGCTTTTGCCGCTTCAGTTTCTTCAATAAACCTGCCAAAACCAACGGGACAGGTATCCAGTCCCAATGATTTAGCTGCAAGCATGATGTTCTGCGCGCACATGCCTGTATCCAGCTGCGCCCACTCATTGCCCGGAGGCGCGGTAATAAAAATAACGACCGGCGCGCCGTGGAACACATCGTAATTCTTGCTGATAATTCCCGAAAGGAGCCCCAGATGATAATGCCCTGCCGCCGCTTTTGTAATTTGTCCGGCGCAGGTATTTATTACCGTTTTACTCGTTACCACATAAAACTTCCATGGCTGCCTGTTCATAGCCGAGGGCGCCATACGTGCAGCATCGAGCAATTTTTCTATTATCGCTTTCGGTACAGGATCATTGCGGTACTTTCTTACCGCCCTCCGTTCGAAGATGGTAGTAAGGGTTGCATTCATTTTTTCAACCGGATTTTCAGCCAATGTTTCCATAGCTTTCATTTTTTCAAAGATAATCCGGCTTCATTCAATTTATAATGAGCCATTTCATGTTTTATTATGACAATGCACAGCCGCCGCCGCACATAGGTTCATTTGCCGTATCTTTGCGGTGTGAAGCGCGGCAACATCATCTTCCTTAGCTTTTTCATCGGGTTGGTCTTTCTCGGGCTTATAGGTGTACAGCTCTATTGGATAGACAATGCGGTGCGGCTGTCGCAGCGCCATTTTGCGCACGATGTGGAAGACGCCCTGAACGAAGCCGTAAAAGGCTTTGAAAAAATATCTACCCTCTCCAGGCTAACACAGAGGTTCAATTTCAGGAAGCAGGCGGTCCGCTGGCTTTCGCCCCAGGAAGACAGCAATGTGCGCGGAACCAAAATAACCAAGGATACCACAGGCGAGGGCGGGGCCTATACCGTACGCTCCAACCACTATAACATGAAGGTTTACGAGGAACTCTCCACCGATTCCAACGGGGTGGTAAAAAGCAACCTTCGTCATTATTATATCAACGGGGATACTACGGGACAGGAACCGCAGACGGGTATTCAGTTCAATGCGAAGAATACCCTTACCGGAGGCGATTCACTCGACAGGAAACTACAATGGATCATGCGGCGCTCCGACGTGATGAATGAAATTTTCGACGAACTTGTCAGCATAAACGTTTACAACGACATCAATCCTCATATAGATACCCTGCAGGTAGATTCATTGCTGCGCAGCGCCCTGGCAGATAAGGATATTCATATCCCGTTCAAGTTCGGAATCCTAAATACTTCTCGCGACAGTGTGGTAGCCGCCCCCAAAGGCTCGGACCCTGCCAGGCTGATGAATTCTACGTTTGTAGTGAACCTGATGCCGAACAATGTCTTTATGCATGAGCGCCTGCTGTCGGTTTATTTTCCCACCGAAACAAACTTTCTTCTCTTCAAGCTGCGCTTTATCCTTCTTACCTCCTTACTGCTGCTTACAATTATTATAGCCGGGTTCTATTACGCCATTTCCACCATACTGCAGCAAAAGAAACTATCGGATGTAAAAAATGATTTTATAAACAACATGACCCATGAATTCAAAACCCCTATCTCAACTATTTCACTTGCATCGGAAGTGCTGGGCGACAACACCATAAGCAAAACAGCCGAAACCGTGCAAAAATACCTGGGCATTATACGCAGCGAAAACAAACGTCTCGGAACGCTTGTGGAAACAGTGCTGCAGGCTGCCTTGCTGGATAAAGGGGAGCTGAAGCTGCGCAAACAGGAAACGGATATACATCAGGTAATAACCGACGTGGTGCAAAGCCTGCACCTGCAACTGCAAAGCAAAAAAGGAAAGGTTACCCTGAACCTTAATGCACATCGCTACTCCTTGCTTGCCGACCGTATGCACATCTGCAACATTATATACAACCTGACAGACAACGCACTGAAATACTGCAAGGCCGAACCGCGGATAGAGATCTCGACCGAAAGCACCGCAGAAGGTATTACCATTACAGTAAAGGACAACGGGATAGGCATAAGCCGCGAACACCAGAAGAAGGTGTTTGAAACATTTTACAGGGTTCCCACAGGCAATGTGCACAATGTAAAAGGCTTCGGGCTGGGGCTAAGCTATGTAAAAGCAGTGGCTGAAAAGCATGGCGGAAATGTGCGGGTTGAAAGCGAACCGGGAATCGGCAGCTCCTTCATTGTATATTTGCCATTTGAAAATGCACTAAAATAATTGCGAACCGGTAATCATTAATAATAATTCTGATTCAACAACAAAACCCTCCCGCTATGGAAAATGAAATAAAAACCCGCCTGCTCCTTGCTGAAGACGATGAAAGCCTCGGACTGCTGCTGAAAGACTTTTTACAGGCAAAAGGATTTGAAGTAACCCTTTGCGACAACGGCAACAAAGCCTTCGACGCTTTTACAAAGGATACATACGACCTGTGTATATTCGATGTAATGATGCCCGAAAAAGACGGAATAGCGCTTACAAAAGAGGTGCGCATGGTGAACAAGAACATCCCCATTATGTTCCTTACCGCCAAATCGATGAAAGAAGACATCATAGAGGGATTCAACCGCGGCGCCGATGATTATATCACCAAACCCTTCAACACCGAGGAATTGCTGGTGCGCATACAGGCCCTGCTGCGCAGGAGCAAACCGAAGGAAGACGGCACCGATGAGTTTCAGGTGGGAGATTACACCTTCAACTACCGATCACAAATGCTCGACTACAAGGGGAAGCACGAAAAACTAACCACGAAGGAAGCAGAACTGCTCCGGCTGCTCTGCCTGAACGCCAATAATGTGCTTGACCGCAATTTTGCGCTAAAAGCCATTTGGCACAACGACAGCTATTTTAACAGCCGAAGCATGGATGTGTATGTTACCAAACTCCGGAAATTCCTGAAAGACGACCCCAATGTGCAAATTATAAACATACATGGTAAGGGCTTTAAGCTGTTTGTTGAAAAGGGCTCCTGAAATATCTGATAACAGCGCTAATTTTTGCCGCTGAAATAACCCTTGTCGTAAGCATTGCAGTATTGCGAGTAATAGCCATCAATGGTTTTTGAGTAGCCGCGGGCAAAGTCCATCACTTCATTCACCATCCCTTTTTCATTCCGCGCAAATGAAATAAGCTCGTCGGCAATTGCCGAACCCTGCCTGCCGGAGCTTCGCAGATTGCTCCATGCACAAATTGCCCCCATGTTTTCCAACACATTTTTTAATTTTTTCAGGTTGCCATGAAACATGGTATAGTCAATTCTGTCGGCCGCCGGCTGCATTTCCTTCAATACATAATCTTTCCCGCCTATAGTAATAGGGGCAAGCAAAGCGGGCGGCACGGAAAGTATTCTCTTTTGTACTTCCACTATTCTATTGGCATCGCTTTTCCATTTGGGCTGCGGAATATGTATAAATTTTTCAGCGCAGGGAGGGGTGGTTTCTTTCAAGTCAATCAGGAAGCACCCGTTTGGCGCGCCCCGTCCCTCTATAAGCGCTACATATCGTTTTATGCCAAGACTTGATGTACCTGCAATGCGGAAAGCCACGTCTTTCACTTTATAAAAGTCAGGTTTTGCAGTCTTTTTTGCCCAGGAATGAACAGCATCCATAACGATTCTTTTTTCAGTTTCCTTGAGAGCTATTGTGTGCTCATGGTCAATAAGTATCTTTGTTTTACGATTCTTTGTAACAGTTTTCTGTTTAAGGAACGATTTCCTTTTACGCCTTTGAACCTTGCGCAGGAACTGCCTGATAGCGCCTTTTGTAGTTTGCTTTTCAAGGTCCCTTATATAGCCTTGCTTCAGCATATCGAAATACTTAACTGTAAATAACCTGCACAAGCTGTGCGCTTCGTGCCGGGTGATGTTCAGATTGGTTGAAGCGACAAGGATACTTGTAAGCATTCTCGCAATGTCGAGCAAACAGGGGCCCAGCAGGCATTCGTCAAAATCATTTATGTCGAAATAGGCAATGCGGTTGTCTCCCTTATAACTGCCGAGGTTTTCCAGATGCAGGTCGCCGCATAGCCATACATTGGGCGAATCGTGCAGAAAGGAGTGCCTTTGCACATCTTCGTAAAAAATATAGGGAATGGCGCGAAGGAAACGGTATTTATCCTCCCGCATGGCTTTATACTTCAGGGCTAAAATTCCGGGAACCCTGCCTTTGTCATATTCCTTTATCTTATGTATTATGGAGGCAGGCATAGGCGGCGGCTAATAGATTGTTTCCGTCTTTACCCGGTCAATGTAGATCAGGCGGAGCACAAATTCCCTGTAAATTTCACTTTCGTCGGCCATGGTGTTGTCAACTCCTTTCGACTTCAAATCATACTCGCGCAGGAGGTGAAATACCTTTTCCAGGGTAGCGGGGCTGAATGTTTTGGCCGCCTTCTCGTAATCGGGAACAAAGTAGGGGTTCACACCCAATCGGGCTGCCACGTTGTTGCGCGAGCGGTCGCGGAGGGAATGGAGCAGCATAATCTTGCTGAAATAATTATATAGCGACATCATGCACACTACGAAAGGGTTTTCCTTAGGGTTGGAGGCAAAATATTCTGCTATCTGCACCGATTTGGCCATGTTGCGGGTTGCAAGGGCATCCTGCAATTCAAAAATATTGAAATCCTTGCTGATGCCTATGTTCCGCTCTATGTCGGAAACGGTAATTTCGGCAGGAGGCGAGAGGTTGATCATCAGCTTGCCCAGTTCGTTGGCTATTTTCGAAAGGTCGTTGCCCAGGTACTCGGCAAGCAGCGCCACCGCCTTGTGGCCTATGATGTAGTTCTTTGATTTAAGATAGTCTTCTATCCAGCCCGGTATTTTATCGTCCCATATTTTTTTTGATTCAAACAATACCGCCTTCTTGGATAACTTCTTCCCCAACGAGGTGCGCATGTCAACCTTTTTGTACTTGTAGCAAAATACAATTATGGTTGACTTCATTGGGTTATCCAGATAGGAGACAAGCAGGTTTTTGTCAACTTTTATCTCGCCGCTACCTGTCTCTTTGGGCAAAAGGTCGCGCAAATCCTGTGCTTCCTTTACAATAATCACCTGGTAGCTGCTCATCATCGGAAAACGGTATGCGGCATCCAATACCGAGGCTATATTTTGGTCGCGTCCGTAAAATACCATCTGGTTGAATTCGCGTTCGCCCTCATCCAGCACATTTTTTTCGATGTATTGCGACAGCAGGTCAATATAATAAGGCTCGTCGCCGCAAAGGAAATACACTGGGTGGTATATCTTCTTTTCAAGTTCCGATATGATTTCCTTGTAGGTCATTTTGCAGCGTTCTCAAGTTTCAAATTTATCATTTATGTTCTTACCTTTGCAACATGAACATCCCGCATGGCTTCCCTGAACTCAACTTCCCGGCCTATTCCTTCAGATTAAGGGACGAAGCCGGCGAATATCAGGTATTTGACCCGGTACGGAAAAAGTTTGTAGCCCTTACTCCCGAAGAATGGGTCAGGCAGCACGTAATCATGTATCTGAAAGAGGCAAAGGGTTATCCTTTGAGCCTGCTTATGGTTGAAAAGCAATTCAAATTAAACAGGCTGGTAAAAAGAGCCGACATAGTGGCATACAACAACAGCGGCAAGGCTGCCCTGATAGTTGAATGCAAAAGTTCCGAAGTAGCCGTATCACAGGATACCTTCGATCAGGCCGTTCGCTACAACCTTGCCCTTCGCGTAAAGTACCTGATCGTAACCAACGGGATAAACACCTATTGCTGCTCGCTGGAAAACGGGGAGTACAGCGCATTAACCGATGTTCCGGAATATAGTTTGCTTTAAATTTTTAAATGCCATCAGGGCTTTTTCAGAATTTTATACCCTGCTCTAATTATACCGGTAACGCCACACTTTAATCTGTTCATTGTCGAAAAGAAGTTGTGTATTTAGAAGTTGATTACCGAATTTAAATTTAAGGGTTGAATCGGAAATAGCGGAATTCTGCCACAGCAACGATTTTTTTACCAGCAGGATGATTCCCTGTTTGTGCCTGCCAATTATGGAATTGATGGCCGCCCTGCGCGTGGAGTCAAGCACATTGCCTTCCTGAACACAAAGATTATCGAGCCCGAGTTTTGTTTGCAGCGCCACATAATAGGTATTTTCCCACTCCCAGAAATCCACTATCAGTCCGCCGCCCGGTGGCAGATTGTGGTTTACAATCCCGGATACCTGCACTGCGGTTTGGTTGGAAAGGCGCGGCACCGGTGTAATGTTGCCTACATTATAAACATAGCTCAATGCGGCGGTAAGCAGGGCGAAGAGTATGGCAAGGCGCTTTTTTAGTGCGGTCATTTCGGCAAACCAGGGTGCAATGAAGGGTATGCCCAGTACGCTTATGGTGGAAACAAAACGCGCGTGAAGAAAGATTGTTCCGTACAGGGCATTGATGGCAGTAATCAGATAAAACACCACAAACAGCGAGCCGCACCATGCCGCCCCGAGGCGCAATTTAAGTGTGCGTATGATGCGGGCTATGGCTATAAATACAAATGGGCCAAGCGATATGAGCAGGCACAGCGGATAAAACCAGATGCGGCGCAGGTAATCGGTAAGATGCGGCGGAGGCTGATCCACGTGCAGCGACCACGGGTATTCGCGAAACATTCCCTTAAGTGAATAATTGTCGGTAATGAAATGTGTGAGCAGAACCGAGAGCGGGTAAAGCATGGCCACGGCAAGGAAAAGCAGGGTGTGTTTTATTCCGGCCTTTACCAAAATAATCACAGCCATGAGAGCAATGAATATCCAGAATTCGAACCTGATACCCGCACCGATGGTTGCAAACAAACCTGCAAACACAAAATTGCCTGATGCTTTTCCATGAAATCCGCGGGAGAGAAAGTTGAGCACCACCACCAGCAGAAGAAGATAAGGAGGCTCCGACATATTCATCAGGCTGTTGCGGAAGATGATGGGGCTTGCCGCCAAAAGACAGGCCGCCGCAAAGGCTCCATCGGGGCTGAATTCGCGTTTCACAAAATAGTAGAACGGGAAAAGCATAACCACCGAAAGCAGGATATTCAGCGCCACGGGTGCATATACAGGGTTATTCCATAT
>JABEUT010000233.1 GCA_013044305.1 Bacteroidia bacterium | reverse complement strand
TTCACTGTGCAAAAGTGTGCAATGAACCTTTCCGTTATGGAGAAAATAAATCGTAAGCCAGAATACTCTTTAATAAATACCTATTACTAAAAAAATCTACCCCAAACCGCCACAAACTACACTGTTATCTATTTTCATGCTACATTTGCATCGTAGTAAGGTATAAATAAAGATTATTATGGAAGACTTTCTGCCCATCGTTGAAAAGAAATTGCGCGACAGGTTTCCGCAAGACATTGTTTCGGCTGAAATGATGCGCGACTTTCCCGTTATCACGGTAAAAAAAGATAAAATAATTGACGTGGTAAAATTCCTGTACGACGACCCCGAGCTTCAATTCCGTTTTCTTACCGACCTGTGCGGAATACACTTCCCCGATAATGCCGGGCAGGAGCTGGGCGTAATTTACCACCTGCACAATATGCAAAAAAACAGGAGGTTGCGCCTGCGCATATTTTTCGGAACCAATGAAGCGACAGTGCCAACACTTACAACGGTGTTCTCCGGCGCCAACTGGATGGAAAGGGAAACCTACGATTTTTACGGAATAACCTTTAAAGGACACCCCAACCTGAAGCGCATCCTGAATGTGGACGACATGGTGGGCTTCCCGCTGCGTAAGGAATTTCCGCTCGAAGACCCCAACCGCGAAGATAAAGATGATACAATGTTCGGACGATAATTGTGAGTGAAGAATAACGAGTATAGTTAATAATTTAGGAAAAGATACTTAAATATGGAAAATACCAAGACCGGCGCAATACAGCAACAGCCCCCGGTTGTACCCGAAAAGCTGGAAGAGAAACAGTATTCCATACTTAACCTCGGTCCTACCCATCCTGCAACCCACGGCGTATTTCAGAACATACTGAAGATGGACGGCGAAATAATTGTTGACTCGGAACCGACCATAGGTTATATTCACAGGGCTTTTGAAAAACTTGCAGAACGCCGCCCATATTACCAGATAACCCCAATTACCGACCGCCTGAACTACTGCTCCTCACCCATAAATAACATGGGCTGGCATACCACGGTCGAAAAACTTCTTCAGGTAGATATTCCCAAACGTGTTCAGTATATGCGCATCATCATTATGGAACTATCGCGCATTGCCGACCACCTTGTGTGCAACAGCGTAATAGGCGTGGATGCAGGCGCCCTAACCGGGTTCGTGTACGTTTTTGAAGAACGCGAGCATATTTACGAAATATTTGAAGAGATATGCGGTTCGAGGCTTACAACCAATATAGGCCGCATAGGAGGGTTTGAAAGGGACTTCAATGATACCGCCTGGGCAAAGATTAAAAAGTTTATGAAGGAGTTCCCGAAGGCGCTCAAGGAGTTTGAAAAGCTGTTGGTGCGCAACCGTATCTTTATGGATCGAACCATTGGCGCCGGAGCCATAAGCGCTGAAAGAGCGTTGAATTATGGCTTTACCGGACCAAACCTGCGTGCAGCAGGCGTGGATTATGATGTGCGCGTATTCAGCCCTTATTCAGGTTACGAAGATTTTGAATTTAAGATCCCGGTGGGAACGAACGGAGACACTTATGACCGCTTTATGGTGCGCGAGGAAGAAATTTGGGAAAGCTACAGCATAATAAAGCAAGCCCTTGAAAAATTAAAAAAACTGCCGGAAGGAGTATTTCATGCCGATGTTCCCGACTTCTATCTTCCGCCGAAGGAAGAAGTGTACAACAACATGGAAGCCCTTATCTATCACTTTAAAATAGTAATGGGCGAAACCGATGTACCTAAGGGTGAAATATACCATTCGGTGGAAGGCGCAAACGGCGAACTTGGTTTCTATTTGGTAAGTGACGGAGGCAGAACACCGTTCAGGCTGCACTTCCGCCGCCCCTGTTTTATTTATTATCAGGCTTACCCCGAAATGGTTCGCGGCAACCTCCTTTCCGATGCAATAGTATGCTTGAGCAGTCTGAACGTGATAGCAGGGGAACTGGATGCTTAACTTGAATTACGAATTACGATAATTCCTTATTCATAATTTCTTACACCACCTGGCTTAGTTTCAGCATATTGGTACGACCCCGTTCCATAATCGGGGTGCTTGCAATGTTGATTACAAAATCGCCCGGAACAATCAAACCCGCTTTCTGCAAAAACTTTTTCAGGTCCGAAATGGTCTGGTCGGTGCTCTGGTACTTATTATAGTAGAAGCCATGAACACCCCACACAAGGCTTAAGGCGGTAAGGAGGAAGCGGTTGTCGGTAAAAATATAGATGTTGGCTTTAGGGCGGTGGCTCGATAACTTGAAGGCCGTATAGCCGGAATTGGTCATGGAGGCAATGGCTTTAACGCCGGCCTGACGCGCCATTACACAGGCATTATAGCAGATGGAGTCGGAGATAAAGGTTTGATTCTGCAGCATGGGCTGATGCTCACGGTGATAAATACCCTGTTCATTTTCTTCAATGTTTTTTATTATGCGGTGCATATATTCCACGGTACGCACGGGGTATTGCCCTACCGATGTTTCTTCGCTTAACATTACAGCGTCGGCTCCGTCGAGCACGGCATTGGACACGTCGTTCACTTCGGCACGCGTGGGCGAAGAGCTGTTCAGCATGCTCTCCATCATTTGAGTGGCTATAATAACTGGCCGCGAGGCTTCAATGCACTTGCGTACGAGCATTTTTTGTATGAGCGGCACCCTTTCGGCCTCCAGCTCAACGCCCAGATCGCCGCGTGCCACCATCACCGCGTCGGCCATATCTATAATGTTGTCTATCTCCTCAATGGCTTCCGGCTTCTCTATTTTGGCAACAACCTTGGCGTTGCTTTTCAGTTTTTTTATGCGCTCCTTCAGGTCAACCACATCAGTTACCGAACGTACAAACGACAAGCCTATCCATTCAATGTTATTATCCAGAGCGAACTCCAGGTCGCGGATGTCTTTCGGGGTAAGGCACGGCAGCGATATTTTGGTATTGGGCAGGTTTACCCCTTTCCGCGATTCAAGAGTTCCGCCGTATACCACCTCGGCCTTTACACTTGTGTTGCGGTCGGTACCGGTTACGCGCAAGGTAATTTTGCCGTCGGCGATAAGTACGTTTTCGCCTTTGGATACATCTTTGGGGAACTGGGGATAGGTGATATAAATGCACTTGTCGTCGCTGATGCATGGCTTGGTGGTTATGGTAACAGTCGTACCCGGAATCAGTTCCACGTGTCCATTCTTTACCTCGCCTATGCGCAGTTTCGGGCCCTGAAGGTCGGCGAGCACACCGATAAAGGTGCCGAGTTCCTTATTCAGCTGCCGGATGTTTTTCAATATTTTTTTTACTGCCTCATAATCGCCATGCGAAAAGTTGATGCGGCATATATTCATGCCCCTTTCTATCAGCTCTTTCAGTACCGCCTTTGATGAGGAGGCAGGGCCGATTGTTGCCACTATTTTTGTTTTGGTTTCTTTATTCATTTTTTTGCTTGTTCAAGTGCCTTGCAAAGTTACGGTTTTTGCATTATACCGGGCAGGTAAAGTCAGTAATGGCCGCAAGATGAAGATAGTCTTGTATGTTGTATTACTGTACCTGTCGCACATTCAGTAAAATAAAAACAATTCAGGCTCCACTTGTCCGCTTAATTGCCGGAGGCAATATAAGTTTGGTAGTAAGCCACGCCGCTGTTGAAGGAGGCGCCTATGCTCGGGGCGGAGAGATCTATTATCTCCCTATATATCAAGCCCACATTCCGCGCATACTGTTCCTCGTAAAGCTGGTCCTGCAACAGGTTTACGTTGCTATGCTGCAGCACAGTTAATGTTGAATCGAATGAAGTATTGTTGAGTACCGCCGGCACATCCACGGCGCTGTACTGGTACTGCCAGGCCTGCAGCGTGTTGAATGCATTCCCGTTCCATTGCGATGCCGTTATCTGCGCCGGAAAGCTAAGCTTAACGTAGCGTATATTGTCTTCCACCCTTTCGGCATCGGTGGCGGTGAGGTTGGCGGTCCATATCTTTTTCAGCTGCCAGTTTGCTGTAGGAGTATCCCTGTAATAGCGGTAAACAAGCTGGGTACGCCTGCCCGAGTTGTCGGTGAAAAAGGTATCTATTACCTCTTTAAGGTAGTAATGATAGGAGTACACCGAATCGTTGAAGGCATCGTAAACAAGCGAATCGCAGTGGTAAACCACCCAGTGGCCGGCGGTGTTGGGAAAATAATTGTACCCGTAGTTTAGTGCAGGCACAGGCTGATCCTTTTTACAGCCGCCAATAGCAAGTATTGCGAACAGGCCTAGGAGAGCAATGTATGCTGGCAGGCGGGCATTCATGGCTTTTCGATAAATCCTCCGCCGATTACGTCGGCGCCTTCGTAGAATACCGCAGACTGCCCCGGAGTAATTGCATTCACCTTTGTGTGGAAGTTCACCCTGATCTTTCCTTCCGATTCATTAAGGGTGGCTGGTGCGCCGGGGTCCTTGTACCGTATCTTTGTATGCGCCTGCATGGGCGAGGGAAGTGTTTCATACTTTATCAGGTTATACCTGCCTACGGTCATCGAGTCTTTTTGCAGCTCCTCCTTTTTGCCGAGTACAACAGTATTATTTCCGGGCATTACTTCGGTTACGAACATAGGCTCGCCGAGCGCTATTTCCAGCCCCTTGCGCTGCCCAATGGTGTAAAAGGGGTATCCTTTATGATTGCCCACCACTGTTCCATCGGTGAGCACAAAATTGCCGTCGTTTACTTTTTCCTCCAGCCCGTTCACCCTTCTTTTAAGGAAGGAGCGGTAATCGTTATCGGGAATAAAGCATATCTCATAGCTTTCCTTTTTCTTAGCCAGATCTTCAAAGCCGCTGTCCATGGCTATTTTACGTATATCAGGTTTGCGGTATTCTCCGGCGGGGAATATGGTTCTTTTCAGGCTTTCCTGCGTTAGCCCCCACAATACATAAGACTGGTCCTTATTTTCATCCTCGCCTTTCGATACCAGGTATCTGCCTTTACCCTGTATGTTTTCGTGCCGTACTTTTGCATAATGGCCTGTTGCAATGTATTCGCATTCCAGCATATCGGCGCGTTTGAGCAGGGCTTCCCATTTGATATGTGTATTGCATAAGATGCAGGGGTTGGGTGTACGGCCTGCCAGGTATTCATCCACAAAGTTGTTAATGATGCTGTCGCCGAATTCGCTCCGCAGGTCGAGAATGTAATGCGGAAAACCGAACCGCACCGCCAGATTGCGGGCATCATTGATGGAATCGAGGCTGCAGCAGCCTGTTTCTTTTTTAGTCCCGCCGGAAGTGGCATAGTCCCATGTCTTCATGGTTATGCCAATTACTTCATATCCCTGTTCGTGCAGCAGCAATGCCGCCACGGAGCTGTCCACCCCGCCGCTCATTGCTACCAATACCCTGCCTTTTTTGCTCACTGTTTTAGCTATTTATCATGTAAATATAGCATTTTATTTCAACAATAGTGCGGCAATTTAGGGCTGTCAATAAGCTTAGCCGTGCCTGAATCAAAAGAGCCCGAATCTCTCCGGGCTCTTTTTGTTATCCGACCCTATGATACACAGGTAAGGATATTTCTTTTTTAACGTTTGTTACAGCCTGTAAATCAATTATATATGCTATTTGCTTCTTACCAGTACTTCGTCAATCATGCCATAATCTTTTGCTTCCTGTGCGGTCATCCAGTAGTCGCGGTCGCTGTCTTTAAATACCTTGTCGTAATTTTGGCCGGAGTGCTTGGCTATGATCTCGTAGAGTTCCTTTTTCAGTTTCATTATTTCCTTTGCGGTTATTTCGATATCCGAAGCCTGTCCTTCTGCTCCGCCAAGGGGCTGGTGGATCATTACG
>JABEUT010000232.1 GCA_013044305.1 Bacteroidia bacterium | reverse complement strand
CTCTATCAACAATAAGCCGCTAAATCATCTCAAATATGCCCTTAACTTTACAAATTAAACCGCACAACGGGTTATATATTTATATTTGTGCAAACCAATTAATCTCTAATCCAGATGAAAAAAAACATTTTAACCCTTAGCGTAGTTGCAGCTTTCGCTTTAGGAGTATTTGCAACGTCGGCATTCACCAATTATGAGAAACAAAATGAAGCCAAAAAGCATCCCAGAATTGAAAAGGCAATTGATGCAATCAGCGATGCAGTTGATTACATGGACCATGCACCCGACGATTTTGGCGGGCACAAAGCCGTTGCAATTGCCGATTGCAAAGCAGCAGTAAAGTCCCTTCGCCAGGCTCTGGGATACCGTTACAAGGAAGACCATAAATAAAGGTAAATGTATTATGAAAATCCTGTCATTCCGGCAGGATTTTTTTATTGCACCTTCTTTAGCTTTACAGAAAAAGCCAAGGTTACAATAGTGCGCTCTGCTTATTCGTACCGCAGTGCATCAATGGGATTAAGGCTGGCTGCCTTGCGTGCTGGATACCAGCCGAAAAAAATGCCCACAATAGCCGAAAAAGCAAATGATAATATTATGGAAAATGGCGTAACCGTAACTGGCCATCCGCCAAACTTTCCGACCATGTATGATGCAAAAACGCCGAGGCAAACTCCCAGAAAACCACCAATAAAACTGATGAGCACCGATTCTATCATGAACTGAAGCAAGATATCCTTACCCTTAGCACCTATGGCAAGGCGTATTCCTATCTCCCGGGTGCGCTCGGTTACCGATACCAGCATGATGTTCATGATGCCTATGCCGCCTACGATAAGCGAAATACCGGCAACGCTTGCAAGCAGCAGAGTCATTACCCGTGTTACGGTTCCGAAAATATTGGCGATATCTTCGAGTGTACGCACCGTAAAATCGTTATCGTCGGAAGGGGCAAGTTTGTGCCGCTGCCGCAACACGGTGGTAATTTCATCCACCGCATCGTCAATCAGGGCTTCACTTTTGGCCGAGCAGTATATGGAGTTCAAGTAATCAGAGCCGGACATCATCCGTTTCTGAATTGTACTGAACGGAGCTATAATTGCATCATCCTGATCCTGCCCGAAGGCATTCTGTCCTTTGCGGTCATACATTCCTATAATGCGAAATGGGATGCTGTTTATCCTGATGGACATGCCAATGGGGTTTACGCCGCTGCCAAATAAGTTCGAGTCGATGGTATATCCGATTACACACACTTTGGCGGCCACATGCTCGTCCTGATCGGAAAACTTAACACCTGTGGAAACGGTCAGGGCGCGTATCTTGAAATAGTCGTCATTCACGCCAAATATAACGGTCGACCAGTTTTGGTTTCCCGAAACCGCCTGCACGCTCTTAAAGACCACCGGACTGATATATTCCAACAGATCGCAACGCTGGGCGATGGCTGTTTCATCGTCGTTTTTCAGGCTGTTGGCGCTGCCGGTAGCCAGCCTTACTCCGCCGCTTGTAAGCGCACCGGGCATTACAATAATGGTATTTACGCCCAAACTGGAAATGGATGATTCTATGCTTTTTTTTGAACCCTGACCGATTGCCAGCATCGCAATTACCGATGCTACTCCTATGATTATGCCCAGCATGGTAAGAAAACTGCGCAGCTTATTCTTGTTAAGCGACCTGAATGCAATGATGAATAGCTGGAGTATTTTCATATCGTTGATTCGGCGGATTCAACGGGCATTTTTTTAAGTTCCTCGGCAGCAATTAGGCGGTTGGGCACCTCCCGCGAACCTATTATTCTGCCATCTCTGAAAACAATATTCATCATGGCACAACGCGCTATATCGGGTTCATGCGTTACCATTACTATTGTTATTCCGGTGCTGTTAAGATTCTGGAAGATGCTCATAATCTCCAGACTGGTGCGTGTATCCAGATTACCTGTGGGTTCGTCGGCCATAATTACCAGAGGTGCATTCACCAAAGCCCTTGCAATGGCAACACGCTGCTGCTGACCGCCCGATAGCTGGTTCGGCATGTTATTCGCCCTGTCGGCTAATCCGACCGAAGCCAGCGCCTCTAAAGCCCTTGCCTTCCGTTCTTTTGTGCTTATCTTGTTATTGTAGAGCAGGGGCAGCTCCACATTTTCGAGGGCCGAGGTACGGGCAAGTATATTGAAGGATTGGAATATGAAGCCAATTTTACGGTTGCGGAACTCCGCCAGTTGGTTTTTATCCATGTTAAGGGCATCAACCCCGTCAAGGTAATACTCGCCGCTGGTCGGTTTATCCAGGCAACCGAGGGTATTCATAAATGTGGACTTTCCCGAACCGCTGGCTCCGGTTATCGCCACAAAATCGTCCTTGTATATGTCAATGCTTACTCCCCGAAGGGCATGAACTATAGTATCGCCCATCTGGTATGACTTAGTCAGGTTTTTTACGGAAATAAGCGGTTTGTCCATGCTGTCATTTGTTGGAATGTGTCGGGAATTTGGGCATAAAGGGGCTTTTTTGTCCTTCATCCTGGGTTGTTTGTGCTGCAGCAGTACTGTTGATGCCTGTTACTGCGCGGTCTCCTTCTTTAATTTCACCGCGTATCTCGGTAAAAATACCGTCGGTTATTCCCTTCACTACCAACACTGGATAAATTTCATTCCCTTTCTGCACCCAGATATAGGTTGCTGCCAGTTCGGCATTCGAAAGAATCATCTTATTTGCTATTTTGCTTCTTTCCAGTTCTATTTTTCTTTTTATCGAATCGGGTATTTGAGCAGCAGAATTGAGGTATTCGGCAGGAGGCGTAAAGCTTAAAGCATTGGCCGGTACTTTCAGAACGTTCGAATGGGTTTGAACATTAATATTGATATTCGCCGTAAGCCCGGGCAGAAGCTTTAAGCCCGGGTTGGGGGTTTCAATTATTGCCACATAATTAACCACGTTTTGAATGGGTACAGGATTCCGGCGCACCTGTGTTACTGTACCCCTGAAAGCGGTATCAGGGAAGGCATCTACGGTAAAATCGGCGGGCTGACCGACTGCAACGTTTCCGATATCGGCCTCATCCACATTTGCCTGTACCTGCATTTTGGTAAGGTCGTTGGCTATGGTAAACAGGGTAGGAGTGCTGAAACTGGCTATTACCATTATGCCCACATCATAGTTTCGCGAAATGACAATGCCGTTTACCGGAGAGCGTATGGTTGCATAACGCAGGTTTACCAGTGCACGTTCGTAGTCTGCTTTCAGCTGTTTTACCAGCGCCTGCTCGGTTTGATAACTTGTTAAGGCAATATCATAATCCTGTTGTGCAATCACCTTGTTGTCGAGCATTATTTTAGCGCGGTTCAGTTCGCGTAAATATTCATCGCGCTGTGCCACGGCTTTTTCCCATTGTGCCATTGCATCAACCATAGAAGGGTATAACAGCGATGTGTCAATAAGAGCAATCACCTCTCCTTTGGTTACCACCGAATTAAAATCTACAAACTGTTTTAGTAGCAATCCCGTTACCTCGGTGCCTACCTGTATGGTGGTGTCGGCGGCAAGGGTTCCGGTGGCGGTAACTACTACGTTTATGTCTCCTTTTTCTACGGGCGAGGTTCGCCAGAAGTATACCTTTTTATTACTGTCGCTTTTTAGCCTGTTAAAAGCAAAGAGGAGCACCATTACACCGGCTATGGCAGAAAGAGTTATGACCAGCGCTTTTTTCATCTCATTAAAATGTTAAGGGTTTTCCAAGGTAAAAATCAATCAGCTTTACCTGCAGCAGATAGTTGTATTTGGCCTGAACCACATTTTGCTTTGCGCGGGTATAGTTTGATTCTTCAATCAGGTAGTCGGTGGCGCTGCCTGCACCTGTTTCATACTTGTTTTTCATATTGCCGAAGGTGGCGGCTTCCGATATAAGCGCCTCGTTACTTGCCTTGTATTGCTCTGCCGATGTAAGCAGGCCTGTATATGCCTGTTCTATAGCCTGCCTTAGCGCTATATTCACCGCCTCCTGGTTCAGCTGCGCCGTCTGAACGTTTAATTTGGCTATCGCCACGCCGTTGCGGGCGGTAAAATTTGAGAACAGGGGTATGACGAGATCCAGGCCGGCATACTGATTGAAATTGTCGTTAAACTGGTTCCATAAATTTGAAGCCGTATTGCTGTACCCCGGTTCCTGGTAGTTCCCCAGCACCGGCAGTGTCGGGTTCCCGTCAACGTATCCGATGGTTGCAGGAAAGTTGGTATAGGTATAATTCAGGCTGCTTGCCGACGACCTTATGCTGCCGTTTAGCACCAGCTTGGGATAATAAAGGGCCTTTGCCGCCTCCAATGCCGATTCGCTGGCCCGGCTGTTCAGTTCGGCCGCTTTTACCTGGGGCAGGAAGCCGGCGGCTGCATTATAGATATTTTCCGAATTTAATGAGGTAATGGTGAGTATTGAATCAATGCCGGAAGGTTGTACTATATCAAATGTGTAATCAACGGGTATATTCATAAGCTGCATCAGGTTTACTTTGGAAAGGATAATCTGATTTTCGGCATTTTTTTCCGCCGACCGGTCATTGGCAAGTGTAGATTGCACCTGCAACAAATTCAAAACAGGGTATTTGCCCGCCGTCACATATACCCGTGTCTCCTCCACCTGCTGCGAGTCGGCCGCCAGCTGCGATAAAACTATTTTTAAACCCTCGTAAGAGGCAAGCACCTGCATATAGGCGGTAAGTATGTTGAGCGATATGGTGTTTTTGTCGGCTTCCACAGTCTGTAAATTACTTTGGTAGGCGTAAGCGCTTTCACGAATGGTGTTTTGGAGCTGGAAGCCGTCGAAAAGGGTTATGGAGCCTGAAACGGCAAAGGCATTGGAG
>JABEUT010000032.1 GCA_013044305.1 Bacteroidia bacterium | reverse complement strand
TGCAGACGGCTGTAAACAATGCTTACTGAATATTAACGTTTGAAAAGATTCGGATTTACACCTAACGAACTCGACAGGGCAAAATAGGAAATGCTCCACAGCCTTCAACACGAGACGGAAGAAATGGACAAAACCGATTCGCGTAGGTTCGTGGAACAATATGTACGCGATTTTCTTGAAAAACAACCCTATCCCGGCATAGACTTTGAATACCGCTTCTTCAAACAAATAGAGGACGGTATTACGCTCGCCGAGGTGAATAAGGTAGCCGCAAACTGGATTACCAATGACGGGCGGAACGCTGTGATCATAATTACCGCACCTCAAAAAGACAGCGCCATCCTGCCTTCGGAACAGAAAATAAAAGACATGTTTGCCGACATAAGCCAAAAGGAACTGAAACCTTATGTGGATAAGGTGAACAACAAACCCCTTATGAGCGACATGCCTACGCCGGGCAAGGTAGTAAGCGAAAAAACAATAAAGGAATTCGGGATAACCGAGTGGACATTGTCCAACGGTGTAAGAGTGGTTTTAAAACCCACCGATTTCAAAAACGATGAAATCCTGTTTAATGCCTACCGGTGGGGCGGCACATCGCTCTATCCCGACAAGGATTTTGAATCGGCCTCGCATGCCGCATCCATTGAGGATGAAAGCGGGATAGGCGACTTCAGCTCAACGGCGCTCGATAAAATGCTTGCAGGTAAAATTGTGGAGGTGCACCCGGAACTAAGCGAGCTGTCCAACGGTTTTTCGGGCAAATGCGCACCGGAAGACCTCGAAACTGCCTTCCAGATCATTAACTTGTATTGCACCAGACCGAGAAAAGACGATACTGCCTTCCGGTCGTACATAGATAAACAAAACGGGATAATTGAAAATCAGAACGCCGAACCCAACAAGGCATTCATGGATACCGTGCAACTTACCATGAGCAGGTATAATTTCCGCAGGCGGCCTCTCACCCCCGAAATATTGAAGGAAATAGACGAAAATTCCGCTTTCGGCATTTATAAGAAAGAGTTTTCGGATGCCGGCGGAATGACCTTCTTCTTTGCAGGAAACTTTAAACCGGATGAAATAAAACCTCTGGTCGAAAAATATCTCGGAAGCCTGCCTGCCTCAAAGAATAAATCAATGTGGAAAGATTTAGGAATAATCCCGCCGACCGGTCTTGTAGCCAAAACCGTTTACAGGGGCAAAGAACCTAAAAGCTCTGTATTGCTTATGTATACAGGGCCATTTGAGTACAACCGCCACAACAGAATAGAAATGTCTGCCCTTTCCAGCCTGATAAGCATAAGGCTTCGCGAGCAATTGCGGCAGGTGATGAGCGGGGTGTACGGGGTATTTGCAAACGGCAGCGTAACACACTATCCGCAGCAGAGATATACTTTCTTTATTTATTTCGGATGCGCACCGGAAAAAGCAGACACGCTTATTAATGCCGCATTAAAGGTAATTGACTCGGTAAAGCAGTTTGGCGCAGGCAAAATAAACATTCAAAAAATAAAGGAAACATTTGAGCGCGAACATCAGGTGCAGCTGAAAGAAAACAGCTACTGGCTGAACACCATTTCACAAAACGACGAGAATGGCGAAAACCTTATGGAGATACTCGATTTTGACAAGCAGGTGGAGTCTCTCAATGATAATGACTTCAAACGCCTTGCAACAAAATATCTTTCACAAACAAATTTCGCCAAATTCGTACTGATGCCTCAAAAACAATAAAAACCGGCATAACACTTTAAAAGGCTGCTTCCTGCCGTAAGCTACTCCGGTGTTCCCAAAGCTATCTTCAGGTCATCGGCATAAACGGCTCCCCTGCCGGCAGAATGATATAGGAATATTTTCAGTACGTTATCGCGGGTTTTAATGAACGGCACCTGCACCGAGCCTGTAATGTGCTCCCATCGGGGCGGCATGATTTTAGTTCTTATTGGAAACCCTACCCAGCCGTCGTTGGTTCCGTCCGGTTCAAGGCTGTTCAGTACAAGAGCTGCACGGTTTGCCGTATCGTTGCTGTAAACCCAAAGATCGAAGTGTGCGTATAGGTTTTCATCAAGCGGCAAATTGTTTGCCTGCATAAATATTCCGGGTCCGAAAACATGAACCGTATCTACAAAAGCCGAGCGCTTGCCGGTATGGGCATATTCTGTACTAATGCTTCCTGCCGCTCCCCAGGGATCATCCTCAAAGCTGTTGAAGAAAATAAATCGTGAAAAATACGCCAAACTGTCCGTTGGATTATCGTAAAATATCCGCCTGTATGAATCTCCGGTTTTCATAAATACCTTCCAATACCTTCCTCTGCTCATGGAATCGCGAGACAAAATCAGATTTGTATACTGGTACTGCTGAACCCAATTTACAGCGGTAAACAGAAGTGCAGCCGCCACAGCGCCAATCGCAAAAACAGTTTTGTACGGCACTGCATTTAAAAACAGTGCAAGCATTAGTGCGAATAGAGCGTAATAATCAACAAAAACACGCATTCCGTAACTGTCGCCGTAATACCAGCACCACCAGCACGACAGGATGTAGGTAAACGGAATGAAGAAAAGCAAAAACGAACAAAAACGAAAAATGTCCTTCCAGATAAGTACCGCCAAGCCACCGGCCAGGGCTATCAACATTACCGGCGTATAAACAAACCAGCCTTTGCGGAAGCCGAACAGCATGCTCCAAAAATGAGGATGCAAAAAATAAAACTGCTCCCCTGAATAACTGAAGATGTAGAAGGAGCCTGTTTCGGCATGCCAGATGAGCATTTGTAAACACATAAACACAACTGCCGGAGTCAGCAGCATAATAAAATGTGCGGGGCTTAAAACATTGCGAAAAAACTTGAGGCTGTTTGCTGCGCTTCCGGCAATAAAAGGGATAAGAGTAATACAGAATATATTAACCGGACGAACGATTACCAATAAGGCGAAAGCGCAGCCAAGTTTCCAATAATCGGCAGTATTGCTGCCTCGAACTATTCTTTGAACATAATAAAGTGAAGCGGCGAACAATGCAAACGAGTATATATGGCTCATGGCCGGCTCTATTGTGGCATAATAAAACAGGTTGGTTGCAAAAACAACCACGGCAAGCGTAAAGTAGATAATCCTGTTACCTATGCCGAATTGGATTAGAATTTTGCGTGTAAAAATAAGGCCGGCTATAAGGTAAAACAACCCGCCTGCCGCAACGCTCAACTGGAAGTGCATAGAATAACCGTCGGGGTTGAAACCAAAAAGATAACTTAAAAAATAAGCAAGAAGAAAGAACGGTGCAAGCAATACAGATACCCCGATATAGTATTTATCGAATACCTTCCCGTTCTTTTGATAGCATGATGCGCTTAACCCTTTGTTTAAGGATTCAAGTTTGTCAAAATCGAAGCAATGGTAAATGAATACGGAGGGCAGGTAAGCGTAATACCCGCTGCCGTCGCTCGTAATAATAGTTTTCCAGTTACCGCCTGTCCACTTATTTTCAGCTGAATAGGCTATACAAATAACCGAAACGACAAGGAAAAATATGTATACCCCTCTCTTGCTGCTTTCCAAAGCCTTTTGTGGGGTTTCCGGCATTTATTGCAGGAAATGAATTATTTTTTCGGCTAACTCCACGGCAATTCTTTGCTGCGCCTCTTCGGTTGATCCGCCTATATGTGGCGACAGTGATATTTTAGGATGCGAGAGTATTTCTTTTTTAGGAGCAGGCTCTCCGGTAAATACGTCGAGCGCCGCATGGGCTATATGTCCGGAGTTCAGCCCTTCAATAAGGTCGCTCTCATTTATAACGCCTCCTCTGGCGGCATTAACGAGCATAACACCCTTTTTCATCATTTTTATTTCCTTTGCCGTAATCACCTCGCCTCCGGGCACGTGCATGGATATAAAATCGCTATGAGACAGCACCTCGTCGAGTGTAGTGGTTTTTACATTCACTTTTACTTTCGGATTTACGGGTAAATCCAATTCAAGATTTGCATCGGAAATATAGGGATCGTATGCAAGTATGCGCATGCCGAGCGATACTCCAATTTTACCAACAGCCTGGCCGATTCTTCCAAAACCTATTATGCCCAGGGTTTTGCCGTTGAGTTCGATGCCTTTGGAGCAGGTTTTTTTTAACTGTGCAAACTCTTTCTGGCCATTTTCAGGCATCTTCTTGTTAGAAAAGTCAAGCAAGCGTGCCATGGAAAATATATGGCCAAATACCAGTTCGGCAACCGAAAGCGAAGAAGCAGCCGGAGTGTTCACCACCTGTATGTTCTTGCTCTTGGCATAATCCACGTCTATATTATCCATACCCACGCCGCCTCTGGCAATAAGTCTTAGGCCGGGGCATTTATCAATAACGGCTTTGTTCACCTTGGTAGCGCTCCGCACGGTAAGTGCCACATAACCGTTTTCATTTATCACATCGGCAAGTTCGGCCTGTGCCGCATTTTCGGTAATTACAATGTAGCCTGCTTTTTCAAGGAGCGCTATGCCTTCCTTTTCCATTCCGTCGTTGGCAAGTATTTTCTTCATATTAGTCTGGTCTTGTTTTTTTATTTTTTTAAGGTTGCGGTTCGGTTCCGGCTAAAATGGCTTTCAGGCATGTTTCTTTTCAAATTCCTTCATTACCTCAACCAATGCGTTTACACTTTCAAGTGGCAGGGCATTATAAAGCGAAGCCCTGTATCCGCCCACATCACGGTGCCCTTTTATGCCGGATATGCCTGCATCTTTCCACATTTTATTAAAGGTTTCTTCCAGTTCGGGCTTTGTAAGCAGGAAGCATGCATTCATAAACGACCTGTCATTTTTGGCACATGTTCCGGTGAACAGTGAATTGCGGTCTATCTCGCCATACATGGCATCTGCTTTGGCCTTATTAACCTTTTCGATCCAGGCGAGGCCTCCGTTTTTCTTGAGCCATTTAAGGGTAAGCAGGCACACATAAATTGAAAATACGGGCGGGGTGTTGTACATGGATTCTCCTTTGATATGCACCTGGTAGTCAAGCATGGACAGCATTTTTCTTCCTGTTTTGCCGAGCAAACTTTCTTTTACCACCACGAGTGTGGCGCCTGCGGCTCCAATATTCTTTTGGGCGCCTGCATATATCAGGTCAAACTTGCCAAAGTCCATCCTGCGGCTGAAAATATCGGACGACATATCACAGACCACGGGCACCGGCGAATGGGGGAAGTTGTGCATCTGGGTTCCGTAAATGGTATTGTTCGATGTAAGATGCAGGTAGCTTGCATCGGCAGGAATAGTATAACCGGCAGGTATGTAATTGAAATTTTTGTCTTCCGAGGAGGCAATTACATTGGTATTGCCGATAAGTTTTGACTCCTTGATGGCCTTGCTTGCCCACACTCCCGTATTTACATAAGCCGCCGATCCGTTCTGGGGAAGAAGGTTGTAAGGCACCATGGCAAACTGCAGGCTTGCGCCCCCGCCTAAAAACAGCACCTGATATTCGTTACCGAAGCCCATAAGCTCCTTTACCAGCGCCCGTGCTTCTTCCATAACATCTATAAAATCTTTGCTGCGGTGCGATATTTCGAGTAAGGACAGGTTAAGGTTGTTGAAATTAAGAACGCTGCCGGCGGCTTCTTTTATTACTTCTGCAGGCAGTATGGCGGGACCTGCGCTGAAATTGTGTGCTTTTTTCATAAAGAGGTTAATGATTTAGGCACAAAGGTAAGTATCTTTTTATTTTGTAACGGGGATGCCCGGTTCATGCTGTTAAATGGCATAATTTCCGGTTCAGCTCTGGCTCCGTTTAGTGATTCGGGTTGTAGAGGGGATGCGCCCCGTAATCATGGTCTTTTTTAGTCATATCGGGACCATTTTTAGCAGGGTCTGTATACATTTTATCTTCTTTGTCGGCCGCATTGCGGGCGTCAATATTCGCGACATACTGCCACCCTGAACCTTTATAGGCAATGCAATCAACATCAAAGCTTGGCGCATAATACTGGTATTGTCCGGTAAGGGCCTCATCGGTTGGTGCCAGGCGGTCGAACACAATTATATTTTTCTTGTTGTTATAGGTAAGCGACATAAAAGCGTTGGCGGAGTATTGGAATATCAGCCTTTTTACGCTGCTCCTGTTGCCCGGCGGCGGCCTTTTGAATACCGACATTCCGAAGGAAGGTTCGCCATTGTCGTTCAGGCTTGCCACATCTATTATCTTTCTGGTAATTAGATTGCTGTATCCCTGCCAGGCGAGCAGCATATATATCTTCCTGTTTTCATACGTTTCGCCTATAATTTTGTAATAAATCATACCCAGCCATTTTTCGGGTGAATAAACTGCATCGCGCGGGTTGCCAATCTCGGCTCCGTGGTCTTGCAGTTCATGGAGTACATATTGTTTGCCTTGGCGGCTGAAGGCCTGAACGAAGCCCGAATAGTGAAAAGTGCCATCCTTCAAGGGCACATCCCATGTAAAGATTCGAAGCTGTTTGTCCTCCGAAGTAATTTTTCCTATGGTGGTAAGCGAATCGAATGGGTAATTGAAGGAGCCGGGCAGCGAGAGCGCTTTTTGCAGCATAACCGTAAACCGCCTGTTGGCGTCCAGCTTTTGCCTGTCGGTAGTATGAGCCATTATTTTTTCGTACTGTAATTC
>JABEUT010000231.1 GCA_013044305.1 Bacteroidia bacterium | reverse complement strand
CCGCCGGATTAAAGCCTCAAAAGGTACTGGTAGCCGTAATTGACGGAGGCGTGTACATCAACCATCCCGATTTGAAAGACCATATCTGGACCAACCCCAAAGAGATACCCAACAATCATATAGACGACGACAAGAACGGATATGTGGACGATGTTCACGGCTGGGACTTTATCGGCGGTAAAGACAGTGATATCAATCACGAAAACCAGGAAATTACAAGGGTTTACAGGGATTTATCAAAAAAATACGCCAATGCAAACCCGGCGCAGATGAGCAAAGCCGACAAGAAGGAATACAACAACTACCTGAAAATAAAAAGCGAATTTGAAACCAAGCGCGGCACCTACGAAATGCAGGTGAAAATGCTCGATAAAATGGTGGACGGCATAAACAAGATGAAAACCGCCATGGGCAACAAAAACTTCAACGCCGAACAGCTGAAAGCCTACAATCCTCCGGCTGACGACAGCGACCTGATTAAGGATAAGAACAGACTCTCCATGACCTTTCAGATGCTCTCACTTTATATGCCCAACGTAACCGCAGACTCGCTGAAGGTTCAGCTTAATGAAGGTGTAAAACAATTGAACAATTACCTGCTCTACGACTTCAACCCGGACTTTAACCCCCGCTACATAGTGGGCGACAACTATGCCGATGTAACCCAGCGCAACTATGGCAATAACGACGTGGTAGGCCCCACCGACCTGCACGGCACCCACGTGAGCGGCATTATAGCCGGCGACCGTACAGGAAAAGCAGGCGCACAGGAAGGTATTGCCGACGATGCCGTAATAATGGCAGTGCGTGCAGTGCCCGACGGCGATGAGCGCGACAAGGACGTTGCCAATGCCATAAGGTATGCTGTGGACAACGGCGCCAGAGTGGTGAATATGAGCTTTGGGAAACCCTTCGGCACAAACAAGGATGTTGTGGATGATGCAGTAAAGTATGCCGAAGCGCATGACGTACTGCTTGTGCATGCAGCCGGTAACGACCACAAGGACAACGATACGACCAACAACTTTCCGAACCGCCGTTTTGCAGGCTCGCACAAGCAAGCAGACAATTGGCTGGAGGTGGGCGCATCAGACATACACGGCAATCCGGGCTCCTTCAGCAATTACGGCAAAAAATCGGTTGACCTCTTTTCGCCGGGCGTAAAGATTTACAGCACGCTGCCCGATACCATATTTGGTTATGAAAGCGGCACAAGCATGGCTTCGCCCTGTGCGGCAGGTGTGGCCTGCATCCTCCGCGAATACTTCCCAAGCCTCTCGGCGAAGGACATAAGGAAGATACTGATGAAATCGGTAACTAAAATAACCTTTAAGGTTCCCATGCCCGGCAATGGCGGATTAATGGTTAACTATAGCGACCTGTGTATCTCCGGAGGCATAATAAACGCAACAAAAGCAGTAGAACTGGCTCTTAAGAAAACAGGGAGCAAATATCATATTGTAAATCCCAAGAAGGCGTAAATCCGAGGTAAAAGATTAACAGAGCAGAGACACGTGAAATCTACAATAGTTTCAGTATTCCTTTTAAGCATCCTGCTGGCGTCGTGCACAACAGGTATTTCGAACGGACATACGGGCAAGGGGGCCGCCGACAGCACACAACAGGATTCCCTGAAGACCAAAAAATTTGTGAAAGCGCTTGTCCCCGGCAACGACACCTCCCTGAACTATATTGACGAAAAGGGGCACAAACAAGGGCATTGGATTATCACCAACAGTACTACGCATCTGCCCGGCTATGGCGACAGAGCAAAGGTTGAAGAAGGCTATTATAAGGACGGTAAAAAGGAAGGCGAATGGACCGAATATAACGCCGACGGCAGCACCCGCAGCAAGGTCATCTACAAGGACGACAGCCTTGTAAAGAAATAAGCAGAATGCCGTTTCCGGTAAGAAGCGTTTTGGCATATCATACCATTGAATCAACGTTTTAGGGTAAAGTGGCAGGCAATTAGAGCTGTTGCCGAATACATTATTCAATTAAAACAAGCTTTCTGCCCTATCCCCTACCCAACCATTTGCACGCTCCCTGCGTTCAAGTAGTAAATAACACCCCTATGCGCCAACTGAAAATTGCCCAAAGGATTACCACCCGCGATTCAATCGGGCTGGAGAAATACCTTCAGGATATAGGAAGGGAATCGCTGCTTACAGCCGATGAGGAGGTAGACCTTGCAAAAAGAATAAAAGAAGGAGACAACGCAGCGCTCGAAAGGCTCACCCGCGCCAACCTGCGCTTTGTAGTGTCGGTGGCCAAGCAGTACCAGAATCAGGGCTTAAGCCTGCAGGACCTTATCAACGAGGGCAACCTGGGACTCATTAAAGCCGCTGCCAGGTTCGACCACACCAAAGGCTTTAAGTTCATCTCCTATGCCGTGTGGTGGATACGGCAGGCTATACAAACGGCAATGATAGAAAATGCGCGACTGGTGCGGCTTCCTGCAAACAAGCTGAACACACTGCGTAAAATAAATTACTCCATCTGCCGGCTGGAGCAGGAACTGGGCCGGGAACCATCTCCTTCGGAGCTTGCCCGTTTTACCAATTTAGAGGAGAAAGATGTGAAAAGCAGCCTTGGGGCGCAGGCGCGCACTTTGTCAATAGATGCACCCATAGGAGGCGATGATTCAGACATGACGTTATGCGAGTTAATAGAAAATGAGGAGGCCGGCCCTGCCGGCGAATTGATGAAAGAATCTACCAGAAAAGAAATAAACAGGCTGCTTGCCACCCTTTCATACAGGGAAGCAGAGGTATTGCGGTGCTACTTTGGAATTTCGGGAGTAGAACAACCTATGATTGTTGAAGAAATAGGGCGCCGTTTGGGACTGTCACCGGAAAGAATAAGACAAATTAAGGAAAGAGCGTTACGGCGCTTACGCAACACCGAAAAAAACAAGCTGCTGAAAGAATGTATAGCCTGACGGCGTTATGACGGCCTGTCCGGAGGATGATTCCCTGAAGCTTCCGGGGATGTTACTGTAGCAGGTTTGGAAGGATAGTACTTCTTCTGGAAGATGAGGAACAGCGCCACACCCACGCTTATGGAAGCATCGGAGAGATTAAAAACCGGACGGAAAAAGATGAACTCCTCGCCGCCCCAGAATGGGAACCATGAAGGAAAATGCCCTTCTATAAGCGGGAAATAAAGCATATCCACCACCTTGCCATGCAGAAAGCCGGCGTAGCCGCTGCCCGGAGCCATGAACTTAGCCGGATAATAGCCGCTGTCGCTGAAAATAAGGCCGTAGAATGCGCTGTCAATTATATTTCCCACCGCTCCGGCAAATATCAGGGCAATGCTCGCAATAAAGCCCGGGTGCATTTTCCTTATCGTAATATCGCGCAAATACCAGCCGGTAGCCACTGCTACAATAATACGGAAGAGGCTAAGCACTATCTTGCCTGCCTGCCCGCCAAACTGCATGCCGAACGCCATACCGTTGTTTTCGGTAAAGTGAATGATGAACCAGGGGGCAATCCTGTATTCCTCGCCAATGGCGAAATGGGTTTTGATGTATATCTTTAAAGCCTGATCGGCTATAAGAACCAACAATATAATTAGAATGGGCCTTTTCAAAACAATCTTCTATAAACTATGTACTTGCAATTCCGCTTCATCAGCCTGCTTGAAACCAATAACAGTGCTTACCGGTATGTCACTGAACCGGGTTGTTGGTTATTCTCTTATATATTATATTGTTGCTCAAGTTTTGCATCAATGCTTAATGTGGCATGGGGAACGCGCCTTAGTCTTTCTTTAGGTATAAGTTTGCCTGTTACCCTGCATATACCATAAGTTTTGTTTGCGATACGGATAAGGGCGTTTTGCAGGTTTTGTATAAACTTTTCCTGCCTTAGCGCCAGTTGGGCGGTTTCTTCGCGGGTAAGCACGTCGGATCCGTCTTCCAGCATTTTAAAGGTAGGCGAAGTGTCGTCGGTACCATGATCGTCTGTATGGCAGAGGGTGTTTTTCAGCAATTCGTAGTCCTTTTTTGCCTGATCGAGCTTATCAAGAAGTAGCGCTTTGAATTCCTGCAACTCCTTGTCGGAATAACGGTTGCGGTTATCTTCCTTTTTTGACGAGGCGGGTTGTCTTACCACGTCCTTATTTGAAATAGCCGGCATTTCCGGTTTATAGTCGGGTATCTGCCCCAGCTTTACCGGGGTTACTTGCCTGGCAAGCGGCTTTGGAGCAAATCCTCTTGCATTCCTTTGAGGCGCCCTTGCAGCAGGAGCAGCTGCTGCGGCAGTCTTTGCACCTGAATCTGCTTTCGGAGCCGGCTTTTTGGCAGCTCCAACCGCCTGTCCGCGTGCCGGTATAGATTTGGACTTAGGTGCTACCGCCACATACTCTATTTTTTTAGGTCTGCTTGCCGCCTTTTTCACTTTTGGCGGAATGGCTTTTTTAACGGGTTTCGCTTTCGGAGCCGGCGTATTTTTGCTTTTGGCTGCATTTGCTGCCGGGGCTT
>JABEUT010000230.1 GCA_013044305.1 Bacteroidia bacterium | reverse complement strand
TTAGTACTCATTGCAGACCAGCGCCTGCGTGGTTCTTGCAAATTTAGAAAAAGGGCTGTTAAAACATGAACGCCATACGGCTGAAGTCAGGTTGAGTTACGGGTAAAAACTGCATTTTACCATTCTGTCCTTCCCGTTAATATCCTTCCTAACAGCTATATCCTTAAAACCCATTTTGGCAAGCATAAAATTAATCTCTGTAGCCCTATCTTCGTTAATTTCAAAATAAAGTATTAAGGCGCCCGTTGGGGGGTGGGGTGGCATTTCTTTTGCAAACTCTGCAATGGCACGGTAATATAGCAACGGGTCGTTATCGGGAACAAAAAGCGCGCTGTGCGGCTCCTTCATTACATTCTGCGGCAGGCTTTGTTTCTCCGATTCTGTAATATAAGGAGGGTTGCTTACAATTATATCCACTCCTGCCGGCATAGACTCCGGTGTTTTATCATTAAGTATATCTGCATGCATGAACTCCACATCAAGCTTAAGCGCCTTTGCATTGGCGCGCGCAACATTCAGAGCTTTTACCGAATTGTCTGTTGCGGTAACTTTTGCATTAGGGATATTTTTTTTCAATGCAAGAGCTATACTGCCGCTGCCTGTTCCTATATCCAATATGCGTACCGGCTTCGCTTGCTGTTTTGGTTTCACCGGTTGCAGGTCCTGAATTATCCATTCGGCAAGCTCCTCCGTTTCGGGTCTGGGAATAAGCACAGCGGGGGTTACCTTCAGCCTCATTCCGTAAAAATTGCAGTAGCCTGTAATGTATTGAACAGGTATATGTTTCCTTAGTTTGACTATGATTTGAGCGATTTTCTTCACATCGCTTCTGCTCAATTCCGCTTCGGGCTCCAGGAGCATCTTTAAATTATCAATTTTCAATACGGATGAGACAACAAAAGCAAACAGGCTTTTTATCTCGCCATCAGGATAGATATCCTTCAGTTTAGCCTCAAACAAGGTTTTAAGTTCTGCAATGTTCATTGAAACGGCGAATGGCGTACAGCAAAAATATGACTAATTTTGCTGGATAGAGGCTAATTTGAACATGAACATGCAATTGCTGATTTATACACCCGAAAATACTCCCCGCTTAAAGTATACTTTTGCTCTTTTCTTTGAACACATCATATCGGTACCCTACAGGATAACGAACGATAATGAGGAGTATGCAAACTGGCAGGGGCCAAAGTTAAATTATTCATCCGGCATAACAGAAAAGGATCCGTTTTCAATAAATCCGTCAGGCTTACTTTTTCAGAGCGGAATAAGCCCGCAGAAAATAAGCATATCGGAGTGGAACGGTTTGAAAATATTCTTTCCCTCGGCATCCGGTAATCTTCCATTCGATATTTTTTCGGCCGCATTTTATCTGGTGAGCCGCTATGAGGAGTATTTTGACCGCCCGCTCGACTGCCATGCAAGGTTTCAGGCAGTAAGCAGCCTTGCCTATCAAAACCAGTTTCTTGAACAGCCCTTGGTTAACTTTTGGGCCATGCAACTGAAAAAGGAGCTTTTGAAACAATATCCCATGCTGGCCTTTAAGGAAGCCGTTTATACCTATACGCCCACCATCGACATCGATGTGGCATACGCGCATCTGGGCAGAACCGCAGCGGTTACGGCTGGCGGCTATTTGCGCATGTTATTAAAGCTCAATACAAAGGGCATATTGGAAAAAACCGCCGTTCTATTAGGAACAAAACAAGACCCTTACGACACCTATTCGTATCAGGAAGCGGTGATAAAAAAGTACAAGCTGTCGCCAATTTACTTTTTCCTTGCCTCATCCATACGCAGCCATTACGACCGGAATATCAACCCCGGTGGTAAAACTTTTGCCGCGCTTGTTAAAAAAGCAAACGGCTTTGCCCAGATTGGCATTCACCCCTCGTATCAATCGGCAAGCCGCGCCGATGTGGTAAAATCAGAAGTGGCAAATGTGGAGCGCTGCCTGACGTATAAAATAACCAAATCGCGTCAGCACTTTTTAAGAGTGAGGCTGCCGGAAACCTACCGTTGCCTTGCCGAACTTAACATCACCGACGACTATTCACTCGCCTATGCCCAGGCTCCAGGTTTCAGGGCAAGCATTTGCACTCCCTTTCCGTTCTACGATCTTAGGGCAGAAAAAACGCTGCCTGTAATAATACATCCGCCTGCGGTGATGGACGGAACATTAAACGAATACATGAATATGTCGCCCGGCGATGCCGAAAAGGCAATTGAAAGAATTATTGCACAGGTTAAATATTGCAGGGGCGAATTCATAAGTATTTGGCATAACCACTCCCTTAGCGAACGGGATAACTGGGAAAACTGGAAGGAAGTATTTGAGAATATGGTAAAATGGGCTGCGTCATGAACGCCAAACAGGATTGAATGACATGATAGTATTTGCCGAAAACGAAGAAATAGATAAGCTCAAGTGGGATTTTTGTATAAAGAACTCCGTAAACGGAATTGTATATGCATATAGCTGGTATCTTGATATTGTAGCACCCGGCTGGGGTGCACTAATCGAAGGCGATTACAAAAGCGTGATGCCGGTACCCCAGGCAGAAAAATACGGATTCAAATACATCTATCCGCCCCCGTTTACCCAGCAACTTGGTGTTTTTTCGGTGGCAGGGCTCAACGCCGCCAAGGTGAAAGAATTTATAGACCGCATACCCGCCCGCTTCCGGTATGTAGAGTTTAACCTGAATACCATGAATGTATTTACCAATGACAATTATGAATCAAGGGTGCTGGTTACCCACTTGCTTGATCTCATCAGGCCGTATACGCAAATTTTCGCCAATTACTCGACCCAGACCAAAAGGAATCTGCGCAAGGCCATTTTCAACCGGCTGGATGTAATACAAGGCGTGGACCCCACAATTCTTATAGACCTTTTCAGGAAAAACCGTGGCAGGGAATTCAAGCAGCCTGCTTCCTACTATCAAGTATTGGATACACTTATTCATGCCTGCCTGAAAAGGAACATGGGCAAGGTATGGGGCGTATCCGCCGGGAAGAATGACTTGTGTGCGGGTGCCTTTTATGCAGGGAGTAATAAAAGAGAGATATTCCTTTTTTCCGGTGTGAACGAACAGGGTTATGAAATGCAAGCCATGACCTTTTTGATTGACCGCTTCATTCGCAGCCACTCCGAAAGGGAGCTTACCCTCGATTTTGAAGGCTCGCTGAACAAAGACATAGCGCGGTTTTACCGCGGATTCGGCTCCCAGGAAATAAAATTTTTGCAAATACGGAAAAATAGCCTGCCCCTGCCGATTAAATGGATAAAAGACATTCAGTTCAGGAAAAGAACAGGTAAATTACCACAAACGTAACTTTATTCTTAATTTTGAGTAAAATATGACCTCATTAAAGAAATAATCAGGCGTGCCGCTTTTCGTGCAATGATTTAAACCGTTTCAGCAGCTGTTCAATACTATATGTAAAAAGCAGCCGGATACATTTAAACCCTGCCGGAACAACGCTGCCGCCGGAAACGTAACATGGCATAAGTTTAGCTGCGGATATGAATTGGCACAGGATAGGTTTGGATTTGTTTATCTTCTTTTTAAGTTCATTGAAGCTCGGCTTCGGCGGTGTTCCGGCCGCTGTGGTTGCCAAATTCCCATTCTTTAAAGCCATAACCATAACCACCGCCGGCGGGGTAACAGGCGCATGGGTGTTCGCCAACATCAGCCAGTGGGCGCTGGATAAATGGCATAGGCTTAGGCTTAAATACTTTCCCATAAAAAAGGACAGGCTGACACAACCGCACGAGAATAGGTTCATTGCCAAAATAAAAACAAAATGGGGCCTTGCGGGGATCGCTTTTTTTACGCCTTTCATACTATCCATACCGATAGGTACTGCCCTGGCTGTTCATTTTTACCGTGACAAACAAAAGGTGATTTCGTATATGTTCATTTCAATAGTTGCATGGGATTTTATATTCTACTTTTTCTATCTTAAATTTTATTTTATCATACTGTCATATTTTCATTTTCATCACTGGTGAGCGCCATGCACTGTGCTGGAATAATAGATAAAACAAGGAAAACCAGACAATTTACGGCCTTTATCTGATTAGCTAATGCAGGCGCAGCAACACAATTTTAAAAGTATGGGCACACAAACCGGCAAATAACATCCTGTTCCGGCAGGGCCCGGTTAATAAAAATGAACTACCTTTATTTTGAATTTACAATAACAGTATGAAGAAGATTGCGGTGATTACCTCCGGAGGAGACGCTCCGGGAATGAATGCCTGCATCAGGGCGGTGGTACGCACAGGTATCTTTCACAATTTGGAAGTGATAGGAGTGCGAAGGGGCTATGAAGGCTTGATTGACGGCGATTTTCTTCCTATGGATTCGCATTCGGTAAGCAACATCATTCAGCGCGGCGGCACCATTCTCAAAACATCGCGCAGCAGCAGGTTCATGACCGGAGAAGGCATCAATAAAGCCATAGAGATGGCTAAAAACGCAGGTATAGAAGGATTCATCATGATAGGCGGCGATGGTACATTTAAAGGAGCCAATGAATTTTCCAGGTTGTCGGGTATACCGTGCATGGGTGCGCCCGGAACAATAGACAACGACCTTTACGGTACCGATTTTACCATTGGCTACGATACGGCGCTCAACACCGTTATAAACGCCGTTGACAAAATTAGGGACACAGCCGCCTCGCACAGCCGCTTGTTCTTTGTGGAAGTAATGGGGCGCGATGCAGGTTTTATAGCCCTTAACGGCGGTGTGGGCGCCGGAGCCGAAGAAATACTTATTCCTGAAACCAGTACCGATATATCGGAGCTCATAAAACATCTGGAGGAGGGCTGGAAAAGGCATAAATCATCCGTTATTATTATAGTTGCCGAGGGAGATAAGGAAGGCGGTGCCTTTGAGGTGGCCCGCAAGGTAAAAGAAAAATTCAACCACTACGATACAAGGGTAACGGTGATTGGACACATGCAGCGCGGGGGTAGCCCCACCTGCTTTGACCGGGTTCTGGCAAGCCGTCTGGGAGCCGCTGCCACCGAAGCGCTCATTCAGGGTAAGAAAAATTTGGTGGCCGGGCTGGTGCACAACCAGGTTGTGTTTACTCCAATTGATAAAGCACGCAAACATAAAGTGGATGTGAATGAGGATTTGATAAGAATCAGCCGCATGCTCTCCACCTGATTTAATAAAACAAATGGCATTATTCGGACTGATAAAGAAAAAAGTTATAGCAGCAGATTTGTCGTGGTTGCATACCGACATACACTCCCATTTTATTCCCGGGCTTGACGACGGCGCTAAAAGTATGGAAGATTCGCTGGAAATGATTATGGCTATGGAGTCGCTTGGCTACAAAAAACTGATTACCACGCCCCATGTTATCAGCGATTCCTACAAAAATACCCCCGAAACTATTCTTGGGGGATTAAGCAAGCTAAAGGAGGCCGTAACAAAGGCCGGTATAGGCATGGAACTGGAAGCCGCCGCCGAATACTATCTCGATTATGATCTTAAAAACAAAATTGAACAACGGAACATACTCACCTTCGGCGCCGATAAAAAATATCTCCTTTGGGAAATTTCTTTCGTCAATCCGCCCGAAAACCTGAACGATACTATTTTTAGTATGCAGACACATGGCTATACCCCCGTGCTGGCTCATGTTGAAAGATACAATTTCTGGCACCGCGATTACCAGAAATACGAACAGCTTGCAAGCAGGGGTGTATTGCTGCAGATGAACATCAACTCGCTTACAGGCCATTATTCCGGAGAAACAAAGAAGGCAGCGCAATGGCTTATTGACAACAACCTGATCAGCTTATTGGGCAGCGACTGCCACCACATAGGGCACATAAGGCTGCTTAAACAAGCCCTGAAAGAAAAATATTTAGGTAGGCTGCTGGCTTCAGGCAAGCTGCTGAATCAGACATTATAAACCGGTTTTATTGAAGATAATGGCCTGCTATTCCTTCCTTCAGCGAATACAGGGATAGAGTCATTTTCCGTAAAGCAAGCCTCTTAAGCACAAGCCCCGTAAGCATTACTGAAAAGCCGAAGGCATTGGCGCGCATTTCAAGCAGTCCGCGCATTTTAAGCCGTTGTTCCAGCGTGGAAGCAAGAATATCGGAGTGTAGCTTTTCAAATTCCTCTAAGTCAATATCGAAACCGTTCTCCGGCATTTCAGAAATATTTTTCCTGCATAAAATCATCTGCGCAAAACTTTCAAAGGAACCTGAAGAACCTATAAGCTCAATGGGTTGTAATCCGGCGGCGGCGGCAAAAAAATCTTCCAGAACAAGCTCACAATGCTTAAATATTTCTGACTGACTTGCTGCACTTATCGGGTTCTCCGGCCTGAACATCTCAAACAGCCTTGACACTCCAAGCGGATAACTTCGTTTCCATGAAATATTACTCCTATCAGCTATTATAAATTCCGTGCTTCCTCCTCCTATATCCATAATAACGCTCGTTTTTTCACTCAACACCGAAGCGTGTTTTACTCCCTCGTATATCCATTGCGCTTCTTCGTCGCCGGTAATGATTTTAATTTCTATGCCTGTTTCAATCCTGATTCTTTCTGCGAATTCCCTGCCATTGGCAGCATCGCGAACCGCGGAGGTAGCAAAAGCATAATCGCTATCTACCCCGAATTCGCCAATTGATTTCCGGTGTGCATGAAGCGCCTTTACTGCCCTTTCGGCTGCCTCGGCGGTAATATGCGATTTATGTATGCCGCCTTTACCCAGCTCTACAGGCAGTTCTTTTTTATAAATGAATACAGGTTCTCCCTGTTTACCTTTTTCTGCAATAACCAGGTTGAAGGTGTTGGTTCCCAGGTCAAGGATGGCTATGCGGCCCTTCTGATCAGGCATAATTAGAATATAAAATAGATAAGACCCTGCCCGTAAATCCGACCATGCTTACATCCTCGGCTTCCATGGGATTTCTTCGGCCTTCAGGTCTGATGTAAGTTTCCGGCAAAGCATGAACAGGTAATCGGAAAGGCGGTTGAGGTAGCGTATAATTATTTCGTCCACCTTTTCGGTTCCGGCGAGCTGAACCACTTTCCTTTCGGCACGCCGGCATACGCAGCGGGCAATATGGCAGTGCGAAACCGTGATATGCCCACCCGGTATAACAAATGACTTCATCTCCGGCAACACATTATCCATTGCATCAATTTCCTTTTCGAGCATTGTAATATCTTCCTCAACTATGTAGGGAATTTTTACTTTACTTTTGTGGGGGTCGGAGGCAAGTGATGAGTTGATGGTGAACAACCTGTCCTGAATATATATGATGGATTCTCCCAAACACTTATCACTCATCATGTCGCGCAGCAAGCCAAGCCAGGCGCACAGTTCATCAACGGTTCCGTAGGCTTCAATGCGTATATGATGCTTGGGCAGCCTAGTGCCGCCGAGCAGGGATGTCTGACCTTTATCGCCGGTTTTTGTATATATTTTTAATGCCATAATATTGCGAAAATAAGGGCGGCGGTGTCTCTTGTCATCTTTACTTTCCTGCAAAAAGCTCCTTCAGTTCGGGTGCTTCGCCCGGTTTTATTTTGCCTGCCAGAAGCAAACCGAGTTGTTTTCTCCTCAATGCCGAATCAAACAACTCCTTTTCCTTGTGTGTTTCGGGCAATACCGGAGGCACTTCTATAGGCTTGCCTACCTGATCGACAGCAACGAATACGTATGCCGCATCATTGCATTTTTCCTTTTCACCTGTGGTTTTGCCTTCCACAAATACTTCCATATATACTTCCATGGAAGTGGTAAAAGCTCTGGAAATTCTGGCTTCCACTGTAACGGTATCGCCAAGAGCTATAGGACGGTTGAACGATACGTGGTTAACAGAAGCAGTAACAACTACTCGCCGGCAGTGGCGATTGGCAGCAATAGCGGCTGTAATGTCCATCCAGTGCAATAATCTGCCTCCCATAAGGTTTCCTAACACATTGGTGTCGTTCGGCAAAACTATATGGGTGGAGGTGGTAAAACTTTCTTTGGGCGATTTGGCTTGCATATTATTAAAATTGGAAGGCAACCGGAGCAATTACAATTATATATGTAATCTGATCCTTTTCTGACTTTATTCTTTCAGGTGCAAAATTAAACAATACCTGCATACTTTTTACATGCCTTTACAAAAGATTCTCCCAGCCTGCCTGCAAATGGGTTTGCCTGATTCATTCTTTCAGGATGCCATTGAACAAGTGTAAAAAACGTGTTGTTGGCGGCATCCTGTTTTTCCATGCCTTCTATCGTGCCGTCGCCTGAAAGGGCAACAGCTCTCAAACTCCTGCCGGGTTTATCGGCCGCCTGGTGGTGGTGCGAATTCACCTCCCCGTTTTCTTTGCCCGTGATTGCAAACAGGGCGGCTGAATGATGAAGCGATACGGCATGAAAAGCGTCGTTTTTGGTTTCTGTCGAATGCCCCGATTTACCAACCGAAGGCAGGTCGGGTATAAGGGTACCGCCGTAAAAAACATTGGCAAGCTGCAGGCCCCGGCAGATTCCAAGCAATGGAATGTTGAATTTGTCAACCCCTTCCATCACCGATAATTCAAACTCATCGCGCTCCCTGTTTATGTTCGTAAGATTGAACATCCGCTCATATTCAGGCTTGTTATAAAGCGAAGGATGCACGTCTTCACCCCCGGTTAGGATTATGCCGCAGCATTCTGAAATCTGCTGCTGTGCGGTTTCACGGGCATTAAGGTTTATGATGTTCATTCCGTGGGCAAGGGAGGCGATCCAGCTTTTGTAGGTTGTCCATTTATCGCAGTTGCTTATACCAATGTATGCCGGCTTGTACGTCATTTAATATGAGTATTTCATTTGACCGGCTTAAGGATGTATATCTGACTTGAACAGGTGTTCCCGGTTTTTTTTGCCGCACGGTTCGAAAAGTAGCCATGAACCAGCGCCCTGCCGTAATTCACGTTACCGCCTTTATACTTTTCACTTAGCATGGATATATAATAGGCGTCGAAAGGCATAGGCAGCACAGATTGCAGGGTGAAACCGTTTTTTTCGAAAAGGGTTTTAACATGTGCCGGAGTAAAATGCCAGATGTGGCGTGGCACATCGTATGCAGCCCAAAATTCCTTATAAAATTGCGCATCGGCAGAACTGCAGTTTGGCAGGGCTATAACCAGCATGCCGTCTTGCTTCAGCAGCCTTGAAATATGATTTAAGGTTCCCTTTAAATCGTACACGTGCTCCAGTACGTGCCATGCGGTAACCACGTCAAATGTTCTGTCGGGCAATGCACTCCATGCTCCGGTGTCGTAAACATCAAGTCCATACTGCTTTTTGGCAAACTCCCTGGCGTTTGCCGAAGGCTCAATGCCTTTTACCTGCCAGCCATTGCGGGCGCACTCGTCGGCAAATTCACCGGTGCCGCAACCCAGATCGAGCAGGCTGCCGCTGTTTTTTCCCGAAGCTGTTATAATAAGCTGCCGCTTTTTTTTCAGGGTTATTCTACGAACCCTTTGATAAATTGTATTGATAATTCCTTTTGCGGTATTGGAGTGCGAGATATAATCATCCGACTTATAATACTCCCCTGCTTTGCTTTCCTCCGGCCTCGGGTTTGTGAAACGGAAGCCGCAGGCGCCGCACTCCGTAATTTTAAATTTACTCTTGCTCACCGTATAGTCGGTGCATTCCAGAAAAACAGCCAGTTGTCCGGAGTTACATAAGGGGCAATTTGATAAGGATTCCATGGAGAATGATGTAAGTTGCGTATCGGATTATGTCTTTAATGCGGCATTGTATATTTCAGGCGCTCAAGCCAGCTTTGCTGTTAAAAGCCTAATTTCCACAGCCGGGGAAATTTTTTCGTAGAGCACGCGGTAAACGGCTTCACAGATGGGCATATCCACCTTATGCGACTGATTGATGGAGTGAATCGTCTTTGCGGCATAATAACCTTCGGCAACCATGTTCATTTCCAGTTGCGCATTTTTCACAGAATATCCTTTGCCAATCATGCTCCCCAGCGTTCTGTTCCTGCTGAACTGCGAGTAGGCTGTAACCAGCAGATCGCCCAGATAAGCCGATTTGGTGGTATCGCGGTTCAGGGGGTGTACCTTGTCTATAAATCGTTCCATTTCCTGCAGGGCATTGGCCACCAGCACCGCCTGAAAGTTGTCGCCGTAGCCCAGTCCGTGGCATATTCCGCTTGCAATGGCGTATATGTTCTTTAATGCAGTGCTGTATTCAATCCCTGCAAGGTCGTCGGAGACACCGGCCTTTATGTAGCGGCACGAGAGCAGGCGTGCCATTTCACGCGCATTTTCCGGTTCGGGCGAGCCAACAGTAAGATACGATAGCTTTTCCATGGCAACCTCTTCGGCATGGCAGGGCCCGGCTATTATACCCATGGAAGAAAAGGGAATGTCAAAACTTTGATTCAGGTATTGACTTACCATCATTTTTTTATCGGGAAGGGTGCCTTTTACGGCTGAAAATATTTTTCTGCCTTTCAGGTCGGCCTTGTTCAGCCCTGAAAATGCCTGATACATAAAAGCGGAGGGTATGGCAAGGAGCAGGGTAGCCGAACTTTTTACAAGTTCTTGTATATCGGTGTACAGGGTAAGCTTATCGGTAGGCAAATCGACATCGCTAAGATAATTGGGGTTGTGCCTGTATTTTTTTATATAGTCGGCATTCTCCTGCCTTCTTACCCACCAGTTAAGTTCCTGCACATTGTTGTCGAGGATCTTTACAAGGGCTGTGGCCCAGCTTCCGGCACCGAGGATTCCTATTTTACCTTCCGACACAATTACTCCGGTTCTCTGAATTCTGTTTATGATTTACGCCGTTTTTTCCCCATGCCTTTTGCGCAGCATCCGCGAATAAATAGACAGGCGCGGGTCGAAGATAAAACGCAGCCACAGTAAAGTCCACGATTTGTGGTAGTGTATGGCATGATACCATTTTTCGCCGGCCTTACGCACCTTTGGCAGGTGGTTCCATGGCACCGAAGGAAAATCGTGATGCTCGTTGTGATGCCCCACGTTGAAGGCAATGGTGTTCAGCGGGCCGTAATAGCTATGTGTTTCCTGTACATCGTCGCTGGCAAGGTAGTGCTCCTGCACCCATCTGCCGCCAAGCGGATGAAATCCTATAGAGAAGAAAAAGGAAGCCCCGATATAAACGAGCCCCTTCACCCCGAAAAAATACCAGATGGCGGTATCGGCTCCGATAACCACCAGCCAGTTCAGCGCCACCCACTTGTCGAAGGCTTTAATTTCCCTCATCCGCGGAACGCGCGCAGCCTGTATAACAGGATAAAACAGAAACCACAGTGCTTTTCCTATGGTGTAATTTTTAAAAACCTTCGCTTCCCATTCTGACGGCAGATCGGCGTCATATTCGGGAATACCCTGATGGGCGTGATGCTTTAAATGGTACCGGGCAAAAGAAACCGAACTTGGAAAGAACATTACCGAATTGGCAAAAATACCTGCAAGCATGTTCGCCTGCTTTCTTTTGAAGAAGAGGTTGTGGCTTAACTCATGAACCATCACAAAAAGGGCGTGGACAAAAAAGGCTCCCAAAAGCCATGAGGCAAGTATCACCATCCACCAGGCCTTATCGTGCAAAAACCAGGCCAATGCCACCTGCAGCGAAACAGCAGCAAGAACGATAAGAATGGAATAGGGATTTTTGGTGCCTATATAATCCCTTATTTCAGGATGCTCCTTAATAATTTCAATAGGACGTATAAAGTGAATATCCTTTGCTTCGGTGTAGAAAAAATCTTTTCTTCGCTCCATGTTTTGCTTTTGGATTTATTAGGTTGGCAAATATAAGAAATCCGCCGGTAATTATTTATAGGTTTTGTCACATCGACTCTCATTTGCTGCCAACCGC
>JABEUT010000229.1 GCA_013044305.1 Bacteroidia bacterium | reverse complement strand
GGATAGAATCCAACAATGGCATTTGCAGTAAGCCATTTGCGTTCAATTATTTTCTTCAGCATGGTCTGTCCGTCGTTAAACAGTTTGCCTGCCTCGGCTCCCCGATCGGGGTCGTTCAATATCTTAGGATAGCTTCCTTTCATCTCCCATGCGTGAAAGAAGGGTGTCCAGTCAATCAGTTCCGCTATTTCACTAAGAGGATAATTTTTAAAGGCTTTATTTCCGATAAATGCGGGTCGGGTAATTTTGAAGCCCTTCCAGTTTGTGGCGAATTTATTGCGCCGTGCTTCGGCAAGTGAAATATATTTTACATCCGATTGTTTATTGGAGTGCAGTCTGCGGAGTTCTTTATACTCGGTTTTTATTTTCGAAAAATAATCATCCTTTTTTGCCGACAGCAGGTTGCTTACCACATTTACCGCCCTGGAAGCATCGTTCACATACAAGGCAGGGTGCGAGTATTCCGGTGCAATTTTAACCGCCGTATGCACCTTTGAAGTGGTGGCGCCGCCTATCAGCAGGGGTATGGTCAGCTTGGTACGCTCCATTTCCTTGGCAATATGAACCATCTCATCGAGTGAAGGAGTAATGAGCCCGCTTACGCCTATGATATCGGCTTTTATCTCCAATGCCTTTTCCAAAATTTTCTCGCATGGCACCATAACCCCCATATCCACTACATTATAGTTGTTGCAGCCGAGCACTACGCCCACTATGTTCTTGCCAATGTCGTGCACATCGCCTTTTACGGTAGCCATCAGAATTTTGCCCGCTGCCGAAGCGCCCTGCTCCTTTTCCGCTTCCATGAATGGTGTAAGGTAGGCAACGGCTTTTTTCATTACCCTCGCGCTTTTAACCACCTGGGGCAGGAACATTTTTCCGGAACCGAATAAATCTCCCACTATCCCCATGCCATCCATCAGCGGACCTTCTATTACCTCCAGCGCACGTGAGAATGTTTTTCGCGCCTCTTCGGTATCCTGTTCAATATAATCGGTTATGCCTTTTACCAGTGCGTGCGCCAGCCTCTCTTTCACGGGCAGGTTTCTCCACTCCGCTTCAACTTCGGTCTTCTTTCCTTTCGATTTTACGGTTTCGGCAAACGCAAGCAGTTTTTCGGTGGCGTCTTCTTTGCGGTCGAACAATACATCCTCCACAAGTTCAAGCAGGTCTTTTGGCACTTCATCGTAAATCTGAAGCATACCGGGGTTCACTATTCCCATGTCCATACCGGCCTTTATGCCATGGTACAGGAATGCGGAGTGTATGGCCTCGCGCACGGAGTCGTTGCCACGGAAGGAAAATGAGACATTGCTCACTCCGCCGCTCACCTTCGCAAAAGGCAGATTCTTCTTTATCCATTTTGTCGCTTCAAAGTAGTCGACCGCATTGCGTTTATGCTCCTCCATTCCAGTGGCAACCGGAAAAATGTTCGGGTCGAAAATAATATCCTGGGGCGGGAAACCCACTTCCCGGGTAAGGATATTGTAAGCCCTTTCGCAAATTGCGGTTCTGCGCTCAAGGCTGTCCGCCTGTCCTTTTTCGTCAAAAGCCATTACCACGGCGGCGGCGCCATATTTTTTAACCTTGCGTGCCTGTTCCTTAAATTTATCTTCGCCTTCCTTCAGGCTTATCGAATTTACAATTCCCTTACCCTGCAGGCACTTCAGTCCTGCCTCTATCACTTCCCATTTTGATGAGTCTATCATCACCGGCAGCTTGGCAATATCAGGTTCGGAGGCAATAAGGTTAAGGTACTTAACCATGGCGGCTTTGGAATCAATCATGGCTTCATCCATGCACACATCAATTACCTGTGCACCGCCTTCAACCTGGTCGCGGGCTATGGCAAGAGCACCTTCATAATCGCCGGAGGTTATCAGCTTTGAAAATTTTTTCGAGCCTGTTATATTGGTGCGTTCCCCAATGTTCATAAAGTTGCTGCCGGGGAATAGGGTAACTTCTTCAAGCCCACTCAAATGCAGTATGGTGTCGGGGCTGCGCTTTTGGCGCGGCGCAAAGTGGGCGGCGGCGGCGGCAATGGTTTTAATATGTTCCGGGGTGGTGCCGCAGCATCCTCCCACAATATTTACAAAGCCGTTTTTCAGGAAGTCGGCAAGCTGACCGCCCATGCTTTCGGGGGTTTCATCATATTCCCCAAACTGGTTTGGCAGGCCGGCATTGGGATATACGCTTACAAAGTAGGGCGCCTTTTCCGAAAGCTCTTCGAGGTACGGGCGCATTTCTTTGGCTCCTAAAGCACAATTCAATCCTATGCTGAACAGGTTGGCATGGCTTACAGATGTTAGGAAGGCGCCGATGGTTTGGCCGGACAGGGTTCTGCCGCTTGCATCGGTTATGGTAACCGAAACCATAATTGGCAGTCGCTTACCGGTCTGTTCGAAATAGCTTTCGAGGGCAAAAAGGGCTGCCTTGGCGTTCAGGGTGTCAAAAATAGTTTCAATGAGTATCAGGTCCACATTTCCATCCGCCAACCCTTTGATTTGTTCGGTATATCCTGCTTTCAGTTCGTCGAAGCTTACCGCCCTGTAGCCCGGATCATTTACGTTAGGCGAAAGGGATGCAGTGCGATTTGTGGGACCTATGGCTCCGGCTACATAGCGCGGTTTTCCGGGATTTTTTCTTGTATATTCATCGGCGGCATTACGTGCAAGTTTTGCCGCAGCAACGTTAAGTTCGTATGTAAGCTCGCTCAAATGGTAATCGGCCTGCGATATGGGATTAGAGTTAAACGTATTTGTTTCAATAATGTCGGCTCCGGCTTCGAGATAGGCTCGGTGTATTCCCTCAATTATTTCCGGTCTTGTTATGGAAAGCAGATCGTTGTTTCCCTTCAGCGGCGACGGATGGTCTTTGAAGCGGGCGCCCCTGTAATCCTCTTCGGTGAGTTTATGGCGTTGTATCATGGTACCCATGGCGCCATCGAGGATCAATATCCGTTTTTCTAATTCCTGTTCTATCATTGCTGTAATAATCTTGTATTGAATACTAACTCTTATAGCCCAGTTTTTCCCTCATAAGCTTCAGCTTGGCTGTTGCCACCGCTTTTGCCTTTTCGGCTCCTTCTTTAAGTTTTTTATCCAGTTCGTTTTTATCCCTCATAAAATAATTATATAACTCCCTTTCCTTTTTAAATTTTTCGATAATTGCTTCGTAGAGCGCCTCCTTTGCCTGTCCGTAACCATAGCCGCCTCGAATGTAGTTTTGGCGCATTTCTTCAATATCCGTTTTCCCTGCAATAAGGCTGAACAGCTTGAAAACAGTACACTTTTCGGGGTCCTTGGGCTGTTCCACAGGGGTAGCGTCGGTAACAATTTTTTTAACGACTTTCAGTAACTCCTTATCGGGCAGAAAGATGTTGATGGTGTTATTATACGATTTGCTCATCTTTTGACCGTCGGTTCCCGGCACAAGCATAACCTGCTCGCTGATTGTAGCCTGCGGAACAACAAAGGTGTCGCCATAGGCTCGGTTGAACGACATGGCAATATCGCGTGTTATTTCAAGGTGTTGCTGCTGGTCTTTGCCAACCGGTACAAAGTCGGCATCGTATAAAATAATATCGGCGGCCATAAGAACCGGGTAGATGAAAAGCCCGGCATTGACTTCCGCCAGCCTGCCCGATTTGTCCTTGAACGAATGGGCATTTGCGAGCATGGGATAAGGAGTGAGGCAGCTCAACATCCATGTGAGTTCGCATACTTCAGGCACATCGCTTTGCCTGTAAAAAGTTGTTTTGCGGGTGTCAAGACCGAAGGCGAGCCAGGCGGCGGCAACACTGTAAGTGTTTTCGCGCAGTACTCCGGCATTGCGCACTGTTGTCAGCGAATGCAGGTCGGCAATAAACAAAAAGGCTTCATGGGCCGGGTTCCGGCACATCTCTATTGCCGGCTTTACGGCGCCAAGAATGTTGCCAAGATGCGGTACGCCTGTACTTTGTATGCCTGTTAGTATGCGCGACATCTGTTTATATTATAAATAATTGCATTAAATAAGTTTTTTTGACCTGGTAAAAATAAATGAATTTTGGCGGCTAATTTGCCTTCAGGAAAGGGGTTTATGAACAAACGCCTATGGATTGCGGCTGGCAGGGTGCGGCTATATCTTTATAACATTCGCCACCTCTGAATCAGAGTGCGGAACTGAAATGCAATATAATCGCGGTAACGGTAGGCCAGAAAAGCCGCAAGTATGATATATGGGAAAGACATAAGATACAGGATGGCGTGGTTGATGCCCTTGCTCACGCCGCCTCCGTTTTGCGCGCTGCTCGACACTACTGCGCTGCAAACGCTGCATTGCGCGGCCGACCACAGGGGCAGCAGGACGATAATAACCAGGCATATTGTATTCTTCAGCTTTGTCATACTGCAAATTTACAAAAACTATTGAAAAGTATAAAAGGGCGATATCATCAAATACACCACTACTCCTGTTACAGTTACGTAGAGCCAGATGGGAAGTGTGCGGCGTGCAATTATACGGTGCCGCGCAATATTGCCGGTAAGGCCATAATAGAATGAGAGCAGTACCAAAGGCAAAACTACTGCGGATAAGGTAATATGCGAAGCAAGAATAAATAAATACAGGGGGCGCAGAGGATTTTCCTTAGGGAACAATGTTTCCTTTCCGAAAAAATGGTAGGCAACATAACTTACCAGGAAGAGGGCTGACAGGATGAATGCGGCAATGTTAAGGTTACGGTGCAGCTTTACTTTTTTATTTTTTATAGCAATGAAGGAAAAAGTGAGCAGAACCGTACAGCTTCCGTTCAGTATGGCATTTAGCATAGGGCAGTGCCTGATGATACCGGGCACATTACCCGATTTTGGAAGCAGGTATAGGAGCAATACCGCCAGGGGAACGGCTATGGTTATGCCGCCGATAAGCCACCCTGCCTGCTTCGGGAATTTACTGCTGGAATTCTCTGTTCTGTCTTCCATGGTTAATCTGCTTCTTTGTTTTTATTCTTCTTTTCATTCTGTATGTAATAGGCAGCTTCCAGCATGCTTATTTCATCAACTAGCCTGTCGGTTTCCTTTATACTCAATGCGTTGTAAATACCTCTTATGCACCCCTCCTTATCTATAAGGAAAAAATTATTGAACCCTTTTGCCCCGCTTGAGTCGAGTGGCTGGTAAAACGATGAGGCTGCCATTGCGGCGACCGATGTGCCGGGTCCGGTTAAAAAAATTTGCCTGCTCCCTGCGTGCACCATTTTAGCGTATGCCTGCGGATTGCCTGCGCCGGCCGAATCGAGCAGAAAGGTTACAAGACGAATTGTAGTGTCGAGGTTGGTGCGCTCTTCCACCCTGTCCATCAGCGTGGAGATGGAAGGTGCTGTTCGGGTATCAGCTTGCCTGATAAAAGACGCCACCCATATCCTGCCTTTTAGCGTTTCATTAGTTACTTTACCGCCCCCGCTGTTAAAAAGGTTGAAGGGGGGTATGGTATAGAATGCCGTATCGGTTTGCAGCTTGCCGTTGCCGGCAATGCGGATTATTTTTTTGGTTCCGAAATAGGGGAGCCGCACAAACGACCTTTCCTTGCCGGCAGTAAGGAATACATACAATGCCGAAGGAAAAATAAGAATGGTCAGCAAGATTAAAAACTTCTTCACATCTATACCGGTTCGGACAGGAGACCCAATAACTCAACCGGAAAGTAATTCCGGTTCAGCAATCGGCTTGCAAAGATACTGCTTTTAGTGCGATAAAGCGGCAGCGGAAAGGGCGTCGCCCACGCCGGTAAGGAAATTGGAATAAACCCCTTCGGTTATTGCCATAAATGCAAGGTAAAATATGAATAATGTATATGGAGCGATTATTACATATTTCAGGGCTTTCTTTTCGTCGCCGAGGTGCATAAAGACGAATACGATGAAGAATGCTTTTACAAGGGTAAAGAAGATAAATGTATATTCCTTGTTCAGTTCGCCGAGCTGTTCGCTGAAAAAGGCTCCAATGAAAAGCTCTATGAGGGTAACAATAAGCATTACCCAGAATACCATCCATAGTTTTTTTCTTATCTGCTTGCCGTGCGCTTCGTCATGATTTGCCGCCGCCTCATAGTTCGGATAATCGGGATATTCTTCAAAAAAGGTGCTCATAATAAATAATTTATTTAACGGTTTACATTCAGATTAATCAGAGCAAATAAAAGAAAGTAAATACAAAAACCCATACCAGATCCACAAAGTGCCAGTAGAGTCCGGCCTTTTCAACCATTTCATAATGCCCCCGCTTATCCATCATGCCTTTTGCCACCATAATCAGAATAATGATGTTGATAACCACTCCGCTGAAAACGTGAAAACCGTGGAACCCTGTGATGCAGAAAAAGAAATCGCCGAAAGTAGGAAGCGCCGTATAGGCATTAACAACCAGATTGGCTCCTTCAAAGTGCTGGTTAACTATGTGTTTTCCGTTCATCCAGAAATCTACCGCACGCTGGTGTTCGGCCGAACCCGTAATGAAGTGATACCATTCCCAGCATTGCGAACCGACAAATATCAGGCCTCCGAGAACGGTAAGGGCCAGCCACATGATTACTTCCTTCCGGCTTTTGCGGTGCCCTGCCTCAACGGCCAGCACCATGGTTACCGAACTCATAATAAGGTCGAAGGTCATAAAACCGACGTAGGCGAGCGGCAGGTCGCGGCTTACAAAGGGGAAGTCGTTGAATACCTCGTTGGGTTTAGCCCAGGCGCCGGTAAATTTATGGCGCATAAATCCGTAGGCGCACAACAGGCTTGAGAAGGTAAGAGCATCCGAAACGAGAAAAAACCACATGAAAAGTTTTCCGTAGCTTACTCCGAACGGCGATACTCCGCCATCCCAGTCCTTACGCAGTTGTACAGTTGCAGCTTGATTCGACATAAAATATTTTGATTGAAAGGAATTAAAACGGTGCAAAAATAAATTAAAAATCAATAATCAGTCAAATATAGTAAAAAAATCATTCTGAATTACCATAGTTCTGTGTATATCAGTAAGGTATAATTGCCTTTTTTGTGCCTGCCTTCGCCTTGCCGCAATAAGGGTTGCCGGCTGGCATGCTCCTGTCGCCTAATCCGCCCACGCTTTCGCTTATGATATTCCGCCCTGCCCAAAACGGGTATATTTGTATTTTTGCCTTTAATAAAGCCGCAACAAAAATATGAACGAATCTGAAAAACTTTACGCTGCCTTTGCCGAGGCGCTGAACATTAACATATCGGCTGTTACAGATGACCTGAAGTACCAGAGCATTCCGCAATGGGATTCTATTTCGCACATGGTGCTCATCAGCAATATTGAGGAGAAGTTCAACATATCCGTTTCAACCGACGATGTTATAGACATGAGTTCGGTCGGCAAAGCCAAAGAGATACTTAAGAAATATGGAATCGGCTTTTAACGCATGGCTGGCAGACGCAAGCGACGTAATACTGCATGAATGATGGGATTGTTATCCGGTAAAACCGCAATCATAACAGGCGCCTCGAAAGGTATCGGGAAAAGCATTGCAGAGGTATTTGCAGGGGAGGGATGCAGGCTTGTCCTGCTTGCCAGAAATAAAGCCCTTTTGGAAGAACTGTGCAGCGGGCTTAACCAAAAATATGGAACCGGCAGCCTTTACAGGGAAGCCGATACAGGCAACCCCGACAGCCTGAAAAGCGTTTTTGCAGGCATCTATGAGCTTGGTATTTTTCCCGAAATATTGGTGAACAACGCCGGAATTATGGTGGATTCAACCCTGCAGATGGTAAAACCGGAAATGATTGAAGAAACATTTGCGGTGAATACGTTCGGCGCCATTTACTGTTCTCAACTCGCCTTGAAGGGCTTTTTGAGGAATAAGAAAGGGTGTATCATTAATTTAAGCTCCATTATAGGCACGCAGGGCTCACCGGGACAGAGTAT
>JABEUT010000228.1 GCA_013044305.1 Bacteroidia bacterium | reverse complement strand
TTGTAAAACTACCATTTTTTTAAAACTGTCGAATTTGTTTTTAAAATTAGGAGTAATGGACAAATTATGGTTGCTAAAACAAGACGTTTTCCCTTTAACAGTAAGAGTTTAAATGGGTTTTTTGTTTTATGATTTAGAACGATAAACGATGAGAGATAAGTAAAAAGACAGAAAGCAAATTTTGACTTATTACATACTCCCGATAGCTGTCGGTATTATGACTTACGTAAGTATAATTCAAGATAAATGCAACCCTTGATGCGCACTATTTGACATAAAGTTTACTTTTGCAGTTTATGAAATTTCTGACAACAGCACATGGATGAAGTTGACAAGGATAGGGAATTGACCGGCAACAATACCGCGGGAGAAAACAACAAGATACCTCCCGAAGGCGGAAACGGGTCGGCGCATGTGATACATCTTAGCGAGATGTACCGCGATTGGTTTCTCGATTATGCCTCCTATGTAATCCTCGAAAGGGCGGTGCCGGCAGTGGAAGACGGGCTGAAACCCGTGCAAAGGCGCATACTCCACTCCATGAAGGAACTGGAAGACGGACGCTACAACAAGGTGGCGAATGTGATAGGAAACACGATGAAGTACCACCCGCACGGCGATGCATCTATAGGCGATGCAATGGTACAGATCGGACAAAAGGACCTGCTGATTGATACACAGGGCAACTGGGGCAACATTTTTACGGGCGACTCCGCTGCGGCTCCACGGTACATCGAAGCAAGGCTTTCAAAATTTGCGCTGGAAGTGGTTTTTAACGCCGAAACAACCCAGTGGCAGCCCAGCTACGACGGACGGAACAAAGAACCCGTAATACTGCCTGTTAAATTTCCACTCTTGCTTGCTCAAGGCGCCGAAGGCATAGCAGTCGGGCTGGCCTGCAAAATCCTTCCGCATAACTTCAACGAGCTGATAGATGCTTCCATTGCCATACTGAAAGGCAAAAAACCGCATATCTACCCCGACTTCCCCACCGGGGGCATGGCAGACTTTTCGGCCTACAACGAAGGCCTGAAAGGCGGCAGGATAGTTATTCGTGCAAAAATAAACGTGTTCGACAAAAAGACGCTGGTGATAACCGAGATACCCTATGGAACCACCACCGCATCGCTCATAGAATCGATTGTTGCAGCCAACGAAAAAGGAAAGATAAAGGTGCGTAACATTGAGGATAATACGGCGGAGAATGTAGAGATACTTATCCACCTGCCCGCCGGGGTGTCGCCCGACAAAACCATTGACGCCCTTTATGCCTTTACCGATTGCGCCCTGTCGGTTTCACCCAATGCCTGTGTTATAGAAGGGGATAAGCCCAGATTTATAGGGGTGGGCGAAATGCTGAAGATAGCCACCGACCGGACACTCGGACTGCTGCAAAAGGAACTCGAAATAAAAAAGGGGCACCTGCTCGAACAGCTTCACTTTTCATCGCTGGAGAAGATATTTATTGAAAAACGGATTTACAGAAACATTGAGGAATGCGAAACCTGGGAGGCCGTACTTGCCACCATTGATGAGGGGCTTAAGCCATACCGGAAAAAATTACCCCGCGCCATTACCCGCGAAGATATTTTAAAGCTGACCGAAATAAGGATTAAAAGGATATCGAAATACGACTCCTTTCAGGCCGATGAAGAAATGAAAAACCTGCAGGAGCAAATGAAAACCGTGCAGCACCACCTCGACAACCTGATTGAATATGCCATAGACTATTTTAAGGAACTGAAGAAGAAATACGGAGCAGGGAGGGAACGGAAAACAGAAATAAAATCGTTTGATACCATAGTGGCCACGCGCGTTGCAGCCACCAACCAAAAGCTGTACGTGAACAGGCTGGAAGGATTTGCCGGCTACGGGATGCGTAAGGATGAATTTGTGTGCGACTGCTCCGACCTTGACGACATCATTGCCTTCCGCCGCGACGGTACCATGATGGTTACCCGTATTGCCGACAAAGCCTTTGTGGGGAAAGATATAGTGCACATCAACGTGTTTAAGAAAAACGACGAGCGCACTATATACAACCTGATATACCGCGACGGAGCAAAGGGCAACACCATGATAAAGCGCTTTGCGGTAACCTCGGTTATCAGAGACAAGGAGTATGTGCTTACCCGCGGAAACCCCGGTTCCGAAATACTGTACATGACTGCAAACCCCAACGGCGAAGCCGAAGTGGTAACCGTTTACCTGAAAGGCACCTCCGGAGCACGTATAAAAGTTTTCGACGCCGATTTCGTAACCATGGCGATAAAAGGCAGAGACGCACAGGGTAATATTTTAACCAAGCATCCCGTACGCAAGGTGGCGCAAAAGGAAAAGGGTGTAAGCACGCTTAGCGCACAAAAGATATGGTTCGACGACAGCGTGCAGCGCCTCAATACAGAAGAAAGAGGAACATACCTCGGCGAATTTTCGGGCGAAGATAAAATAGTGGTGATAACACAAAAGGGCGAGTACCGCTTAAGCAACTTCGACCTAAGCGCGCATTTTGAAGAAGATTGTGTGCTGCTGTGCAAGTTCAACCCCGAAAAAGCGTTGACTGCTGTATATTGGGAAGGAGGGAAAAAGAAATACTATATCAAGAGGTTTTTGCCCGAGACCACGGATAAAAAGATATTGCTTATACCCGAAACGGCAGGTTCGCAGCTGGAAACCATCAGCGAGCAGGAATACTTGCTGGCCCTTCTTAAATTCAGCAAGGAAAAAGGAAAAGAGATACCCGAAACACGGCTCAATGTAACCGAACTGGCGCCCGTAATGGGCATAAAAGCACAGGGCAAACCGCTTAATTACGCCGGAATAAAAGAGGTGGAACTGCTTGCCGATCCCGATGCCCGGGCGGCGGCAAACCCCGAAGATGATATATTTGAGGAGAATGACGGACTGTCGCCCATGGAGGAGTTGAAGGCATCGCATAAAAAACTGCCGCAAGCCGCTGCAGCCGAAAAGAAGACACAGGAGGATTCAAGTGAAAAAGGCAAAAATGCTCCGACAGGCAAGTCAAAGAGCGAGATAAAACCTAAAAAGGGAAAAAGCCCGAACCAAACTGCTCTTAACTTTGATGACAGTGTTACCTAAATCGTCGGGGCGGCAAAAAACCAGCGCAAAATTTTGGATAGATAATTGCCTTCTTATATCTTCTCCTTCTGTCCCAAAAAGTGCGCGCTGGTGTGCAGCACATAAATATCGAGCAACACTTTGCATTTAGCCAGATACTCCCTTACCCTGGAAGCAGGATTTGACAATTCCGGTACGTCGGCGGCATTAAAGGCTACGGCGTTCATATTGAAATGGCTTGCAATAAAAATGGCACGTTGGTTCTGAAAATCCTGCGAGATGATGGTAACGCTGTCCTGCCCGAACACTTCCTTACACCGTAGTATTGAATCGAAGGTACGGAAGCCGGCATAATCGAGTGTGATGGCTGAATCGGGCACGCCCAGTTTCATCAGGGCCTTTTTCATATCCAACGGTTCATCGTAGTTATTGCTATGGTTGTCGCCGCTTACAATTAAGTGTTTTACCTTGCCTGCTTTCATCAACGTGGCTGCTGCTTCTATCCTGTTCTTAAAGAATGGGTTTTCGGCTCCGTGCCACATCTTGTTGGCGCCAAGCACCAGCCCCACCCTGCGGTATGGTATAGAGTCGGCGCTGCTGTACAGGCTGCTGCGGGCAGACTGTATTACCCAGTGGTTGCACCACCATACCCCTGCAATAGTAACTGCCACCACCATCAGCATCCAAAGCAATAGCTTAAAAAAACCGCGCAAAACCTTCATATCGCCAAAAAGGGTAAGATACAAAGTTACTTATTTTAAGCCATTTCGCCCGAAACCCTATTATGGTAAAGTAGGCTTGATGCGGCAAAAGGATATAAGATGCAATTAACCTCTTTTCCCTAACTTGGCAAAGTTTTTTACAAAACCACGAAGCACACCCCTGCATGCAGCACCCGGATATTGAAGCCCTGAAGGCAAATGACGAGGATGCTTTCCGCAACCTGATAGAGCTATACGGTAAGGCTGTTTTCAATTTGTGCCTGAACATTGTAGCCAATGCCGAGGAAGCCGAAGATCAGGCGCAGGAAACCTTTATTGAAGCATGGAACAGCATAGGTTCTTTCCGGCAGGATTCTGAAATAAAGACCTGGCTGTACAGGATTGCCATGAACAAGTGTTATGATTTTTTGAGGCGGATGAAAAGGAAGAAGAGATTTTCGGTCATGCAGCCGCTTTTAAACAGGGACGAAGAGCCCATTGAGCTCCCAAGCAACTTTCAGCACCCGGGCATTACACTTGAGAATAAGGAGTCGGCGCAGGCTCTCTTTGCGGCCCTCGAAACATTGCCCGATAACCAGCAAAGCGCATTTGTACTGTACGAAATGGAGGGCATGGATTACCGTCAGATAGCCCAAACGCTGGATGTTTCGGTGTCGTCGGTGGAGGCCTTGCTGTTCAGGGCAAGGAAGGAGTTGAGAAAAAAACTTGAAATTTTTTACACTCCCCGCGCAAGTTTTAAAAAGAAATAACGTCAGATAGCTTGTACCATGAATGAAAAGAACAATAACAGCGAAAAGGATGCAGGCTTGAAAGCCTTGGTGGACAGGGCTATGCATAGCGCCGGAAAAACAGGTAAAGCGGAACTGCCGGCCTTTTTTACCGACAGAACCATGCTTAGGATAAGGGGCATGGAGCACCACCGGAGCAATGAAAACAAGACTTTGGCATGGCTGAAAGCCGCCGCCGTTATTTTACTTGTTGCGGCGAATATGTACACCCTGTATTATATTGCAGGAACGGACAGGCGGCAAACCCAGGCGGCAGGCAACGCCACCCTGAACGATTTTGTAAACGAATATCATCCCTCCGATTCAACGGTGGTAACCATAGAAAACAACCTGAACGATGAATAACACAAAGCTCACAAACATCATACTGATATTGCTGCTTGCCTTTAACGTACTGTTCCTGGGCAGCTGGTGGTATGGCCATTGGAAAGCTCATCATATAAGCCGCCACGGGATGTGCGGGAATCCTGGTAAGGGCGAAAAGTTCTTTTGCCGTAAGCTGAACCTATCCTCATCGCAACAGGCGCAATACGAAGCCCTGGGGAAAAGCCATTTACAGAAGATAAAGTCAATGGAGAACGAAAAAGCGGAGTATGATATAAAGATGATGGAGATATTGATTCATAACCCCGCCGACAGCGCCAGGGCATTCCTGTATGGCGATTCAGCCGGAATGGTAAAAGCGCGAATGATGAAAGAAATGTACAGGCACCTGAACGATTTAAGAATGATGTGCACCCCTGAACAAACCGTTGAATTCGACAGTCTGATGAAGAAAATGACAGAAGAATTCCCCCTTTATCATGCGGGCTTTAATTGCAGCAGGGAGCAAGCAGACACAACCTCAAAATAACACAACTTGAAAACATTATTATTTTCCATAGCGGCACTATTTATTGTAAGCACTGCCGGTGCCCAGTTTGGTCCGGGCGGCGGAATGAAAGCCATGGCTAAGGTCGGACACTTTTACGGCAAGGTGGTAGACAGCGTCACCGGTAAGGGAATACCCTTTGCTGCCGTTCAGCTTAGCGGGCAGCAATGGGACAGCGTATCAAAGGATTTTAAAAGCACGGTGATAGCAGGACAGCTTACCGGCGATAACGGAGAATTCAGCCTTACGCATCTGCCCGTTGTAGGCCGCTTTACTTTGCAGATAAGCAGCATGGGCTACGCTCCCTACCAAAAAGTCATTAGTTTCAACCTCGGCAAGTTGATGAAGGCAAAACCTCAAATTTCCAACGGCGACAACGGCAACCAGATGTCGTCAGCGGAAAGCATGGTGGATGCCATAGACAAAGACTTGGGCAACATCAGGCTGGCGCCCAACTCCTCGCAGCTGAAACAGGTAACCATAAACGGCGAGGCGCCGCCCATGGAACTTAAACTGGATAAACGTGTGTTCGACGTAAGCAAAAACCTGACCACTACCGGCGGTACAGCCGAAGACGTGCTCAAAAACATACCTGCCGTGAATGTGGATATAGACGGCAACGTTACCCTGCGCAACGGTTCACCCACAATTTATGTAGATGGATTGCCCACCACTCTTACCATTGACCAGATACCCGCCGACGAAATAGATAAAGTGGAGGTGATAACCAACCCATCGGCCAAGTACGATGCTTCGGCAGGGTCGGGCGGGATAATAAACATTGTTATGAAGCATAACAAAACCATGGGTTACAACGGTTCGGTGAGGGGTGGGGTGAACAGCTACGGAAAAATGAACCTGGGGCTGGATCTGAATCTGCGTCAGGGAAAATTTAACGTGTTTGGCGATGTATTCTTCAAGCAGATAGAACATAAAATGTACGGCACCTCCACAAAGGATACCGCCGGCGTAACCCTGAAGAACCCCGAAACGCCCTGGATGGATATCCTGCAAAGCGACACCAACACCATGACGGGCTACTTTGGTTTCGTAAGGGCAGGATTCGATTATTTTATGGACAACCGCAATACCCTTACCCTTACCGGAACCTATGGCACCGGCAACTTTAACTCCGTAGATTTGCAGCACACCACTACCGATACGCTGCCTTCCACACTGCTCAATCATTCAAGCACCTTCGCCAATTCTGCCTCACAACGCCAATTTCAGCACCAGGGTTTAAGTTTACTTTACAAGCACCTTTTCCCGAAGGAGGATGAGAACTTAACGGCAAGCATACAGGCTGAACAGGGGAAGATGGACGGGTCGAGTAATATAGATATAACCGACTATAATTACCTGCCTTTGGAATACAATTCCATAAACGAATTCCAGCAAAGCGCGGCCACCAATAACAACCTGATCTTTAAAACCGATTTTTCCGACCCATTAACCAAAAAGATTAAGCTGGATGCAGGCGCCATGGTTACAGCGGTTCAGGCGACAAGCTCTACCGATATCTTCATCAACAATATATTGTTCAACCGCGAAAGCGACATATTTGACTATAATGAACAGATATATGCGGCATACGTAAGCTATAGCCAGGAACTTACCAGCCGTTTAAGTTTTCAGGCGGCTGTACGGTTCGAACAGTCAATGTACAGCGGGGTGCTTAGCGATACCACCAGCTCCCTGTCTCTGCCGGTGCAGTCGTACTTTTATCTTTTCCCCAGCGCTCTTGCTACCTACCATCTTACCGACAAAAGCGATTTGCAATTTAGTTATACCACGCACATCAACCGCCCCTCGTTCAGCCAGCTTGTAATAAATAATTATTCGAACCCAGAAAATATTCAGCTTGCCAACCCGAATCTTGTGCCATCGTATATGAATTCGTTCGAACTGAACTATCTGAACCAGTTCAACCGCCGGAACAGCATACTGGTCTCGGCATACTATAAAGAATCAAATAACATTATAACCAACCAGCTTCTTTCACAAACCTACAACCCCGAACTGGGGCAGATACAGTATTCGAGCACCTACGCCAATGCCAACTATGCTTATTCCGAAGGGCTGGAGCTGACCTCGCAAAATTCTATTTCGGACTGGCTGGACATTACGGCCAACATAAACTTTTTTGAATCGGGCATTAATGCCACCAACCTGAACGTACCCGATACGGCAAAGCCTTTCCTTAGCTATTTTGCCAAACTTAATCTTACCTTTAAGCTGCCCATGAACTTCAGTTTCCAGGTAAACAGCAACTACCTGTCGAAAACACAGGTGCCACCCGGAGGCGTAGGCGGAGGCCGCTGGGGCGGTTATGGCGGCGGCGGGTACGGAGGCATCATCCCTTCGGCAGAAGGATATATTTTGCCCGATTACTGGGTGGATCTGGCTTTAAAGAAGGATTTCCTTAAGAACAAGAAGGCTTCGCTCACCTTTAGCGTAAGAGATGTTTTTGCCACCGCCTACAATAAAACAGACATGCTCGCCACCGACCCTTCAGGCATGCCGCTCTATTACCAAACTACCTCAAGGATACGCGACCCGCGCCTTTACCAGCTTACATTCAGTTACAGGTTCGGACAAACCGATTTCTCGCTCTTCAAAAGAAAGAATAATAACTTGCCGGAAGACCAAGGGCAGGGTATGGGAACCGGAGAGTAACACGCCGTTTAATACTCGGCCGGTAAGAATGCCTCTATTTTTGTATTTTTGGAACCTGTTAACAATGTCTTATTACTTCAGGTTTTTCCGGCAGTCTCTCTTAATTTTTGTTAAATAAGCGGTTTGTCATTAATCCTTCCTTCATACAAAGCGTCTGAATGGTATATTAGGTCCGGCATCACCAAAAAATATTTTATGGCAAAAAGCCTTTATATATGTTACAGTGGCGGGAAAGGCAGAGGTCGAAATTTTAAACTGCTTTTAACCGCAGGCTTGTTCATCTTCGCCACATCATATTCATTTGCACAATATTATTACGGGCCTCCGCCGCCGCCCAAAAAGCCGGCACCCCGAAACAATCAGCAGCCATTGCAAAGTAACGGATTGGAAGAACCCAGCGGTTTTATGAGCATTAATTTCGGGCTTGCCAACCCGGAAGGAGCATTTGCGCAGCAGATAGGTTCGGGTTACGGAGGATATGCCCTGCCGGGCGACTTGTTTAGTTTTTCACTAGGCCTGCCCGTTAACCATTCCAACTTTGGCGTTGCTGTTATGGTGGGAAGCTATGCCAATACCTATAACAACGACCAGTGGGTTACCAACTTAAATAACAATGCGGCCGGCGTTTTCTATCAAAATGCCAACCCTATTCAGGGAACACTTAATGTATATTCAAACACCAGCATCATGGCGGGCCTCTATGGCACACTGCCTTTGGGCAATCTTTCAATTGACGGCAGGCTGATGATAGGCGGATTGATAGGCGGTCTTCCTGAACGCGCCTTCGGTTTTTACGATACCGCCTTTAATTTTTACGAGGATGATATACAGCCGAGCAGCCCAATTTCTTTCGCCGTGGATGCGGGTATCGGGTTGCGCTACCTCATAGGAAATTTCGGAAGGCACAAGGTTTGCCTTATGGTGAATGCCGATTACTTTTTTTCGAGCGTGAATTATTTCACGCCTGACTATCTTACGGTAACACAGGCCGGCACTTACACTCCGGTTCAAATTCAGGCTCAACCCCTGCCCGGCGTTACTCCTGCGCCCGATATAAATGGAAATATATCGGGAACGCTTCAGATAGCCCTGTTCAGTCTAACCTTTGGCATTGGGTATCAGTTCTGACAGGTGGTTCAGAACTTCATTTTCTCCACATCCTTATATACCATGGCAATTCCCTGCTCCAGTTCTATGGAGTGCTTCCAGCCGAGGGCATGGATTTTTGATACATCGAGCAGTTTGCGCGGGGTGCCATCGGGTTTCGAGGTGTTGAAGCTGATCTCTCCTTTGTAGCCGCTTACCTTCTGTATAAGCAGGGCAAGCTCTTTTATGGAGATATCCTTTCCGGTACCCACGTTTATCAGTTCCTTGTCGTTGTATCTGTTCATCAGAAAAAGAGTTGCCTCGGCCAGGTCGTCGGCATGAAGGAATTCACGCATGGGTGTTCCCGAACCCCATATTTCAACCGATGGCTCCTGCTTAACTTTTGCGCTGTGGAATTTGCGGAGCATGGCAGGCAGCACGTGCGAATTTTCCAGGTCGTAGTTGTCGTTTGGTCCGTACAGGTTGGTAGGCATAATGGAAATGAAATTACACCCATACTGCAAACGGTACGATTCGCAAAGTTTTATTCCCGCAATTTTTGCAATAGCGTAAGGTTCGTTGGTATATTCCAGCGGGCCGCCAAGCAGGTACGATTCCTTAAGCGGCTGCGGAGCCAGTTTCGGATAAATGCAAGAGGAGCCAAGAAAAAGCAGTTTTTTAACCTTGGTCATCCACGAGGCGTGTATGATGTTTGATTCTATGGCAAGGTTATTGTAAAGGAAATCGGCGCGGAAAGTGTTGTTTGCGTGAATGCCACCCACTTTGGCTGCTGCGAGGAAAACATAGTCAGGTTTATTTTCCCGGAAAAAGGTGAAAACGTCCTGCTGGTTTCGCAGGTCGAGTTCAGAAGAAGTACGGGTTATGATATTATCATACCCTTTTTCTTGCAGCTTGCGCATAATCGCCGAGCCCACCATTCCCCTGTGACCGGCTACATATATACTTGCATTCTTTTCCATTCCCCGGTTTACTCGTTAAAGTGCATAATATCGTGTCCTCCTTCCAGCAGGTATTTATCTTTTTCGAATAATTTAAGGTCGCTTGCAACCATTTCTTTCACCATTTCAGCAATGGTATATTTTGGCTTCCATCCGAGTTTTTTGAATGCTTTTGTTGCATCTCCCACAAGCAAATCAACTTCGGTGGGGCGGAAATAGCGGGGGTCAATTTCGATAACTGTTTTACCGCTTTTTTTATCTATTCCTTTTTCGTTAACGCCCTTTCCCTGCCATTCCAGTTCCATTCCGGTTTCCCGGAATGACAGTTCGGCAAAGTGTCGCACCGATATTTTCTTACCGGTGGCGAGTACAAAGTCCTCGGGTTCCTTGTGTTGCATCATGAGCCACATGCCTTCTACATAATCTTTCGCATGTCCCCAGTCTCTTTCTGCATCGAGGTTGCCGAGGAAAATTTTTTTCTGCAAACCGAGGGCTATTTTGGCCGCAGCCCGTGTTATTTTCCGGGTAACGAATGTTTCTCCGCGCACAGGGCTTTCGTGGTTAAAGAGTATTCCATTAATTGCATACATGCCATAAGCTTCGCGGTAATTTCTGGTTATCCAAAAGGCGTACAACTTGGCTACGCCATAAGGACTGCGCGGGTAGAAAGGCGTCGTTTCCCGTTGAGGTATTTCCTGTACAAACCCGTATAACTCCGAGGTGGATGCCTGGTAGAGCTTCGTTTTCTTTTCCAGCTTTAGGATGCGGATAGCTTCGAGGAGGCGCAGAACGCCAATGGCGTCGGTATTGGCAGTATATTCAGGTGTTTCAAACGATACCCTTACATGCGACTGGGCCGCAAGGTTGTATATTTCATCAGGCTGAACCTCCTGTACAATACGAATCAGGTTGGTGGAATCGGTAAGATCGCCATAGTGAAGAAAAAAGTTATTTTTCTTTTCGTGCACGTCCTTGTACAGGTGGTCTATGCGGTGCGTGTTGAACATGGAGCTGCGCCGCTTTACCCCGTGAACCTCGTATCCTTTTGCGAGAAGAAATTCCGAAAGGTATGCTCCGTCCTGTCCCGTAACACCGGTAATCAGCGCTTTCTTTGCCATATTATTGGTATTTATTCATGCAATAATAGTGAGAAAATATGAATAATGCTTTTCTGCCGCCTGTGCAGGTATTTGCTTTATCCATATTTCTTGTCTTTTACGGGAATTTTGCAAACGAATCATATATTTGCAGAAACATACATGTTTAAACAACTCGTACATGAAAAAAATAACCCTGCTTTTTTTGGTTGCAGAGCTATCCGCCTGCCTTGTGCAGGCACAGCCATACAAGTACTGGATTGAGTTTACCGACAAGAACAACAGTCCGTACTCCCTTACCAATCCCTGGGCATATCTTTCGCCCCGCGCCATCCTTCGCCGCATAAAATACAACATACCAATAAAATTAAACGACTTGCCGCCCAACCCGCAGTATATAGACAGTGTGGTGGCCAAGGGTGTAACACTGCTAAACCGCAGCAGGTGGTTCAATGCCATAAGTATATACGCCCCCGACACCACCAAGTTAGCATTGATAAGGGCCCTGCCTTTTGTAAAAAGTGGCAGTTTGGTAACTATAATGAAGCCGCGCATACAGAACGGTTCCTATAAGAGTTCAAAACATGAATTTACGGAAACCTACGGCGGGGCTCCTGCCGTGGGCTCGGTGGACACGGTGAACTCCGGCGCCGCCTATAATCAGGAACACATGATTGGAGTAGATTGCCTCAATAATAAAGGATTTCGCGGCAAAGGAATGCAAATAGCCCAGATTGATGCACGCTTTGGCATAGCCAAGTGGCTGCCTGCCTACGATTCGCTCTACCTGCGCAACGGCGTGCTCGGCACATGGGACTTTGTGTGGGAAATTCCTTTTGTGTACGACGATACGAACAATGTGGACAGCCACGGGCAGATGGTGCTCGGCTGCATGGCAGGAAACCTGCCGGGGCAGTACCTTGGCGATGCCGCCGATGCCGACTATTACCTGCTCCGTTCCGAAGACATAGCCTCCGAACACAAGATTGAGGACGACAACTGGACATCGGCCGCCGAGTATGCCGACAGCGCCGGTGCCGACATAATCACCTCATCGCTCGGCTATACAACCTTCGATGAGGGTTTCGATAATTTCACCTACTCCGAAATGAACGGACACTTTGCCGTGGCAAGCAGGGCGGCTACTATTGCCGCAGAAAAAGGCATGGTGGTATGTGTGGCTGCCGGCAACAATGGGGGCAGCCCATGGCAGCATATTGATTCGCCTGCCGATGCCGACAGCATTTTAACCGTGGGAGCAGTAGATGCCTCCGGTATCTATGCCTCCTTCAGCGGTACAGGCCCCACATCCGACGGCAGGATTAAGCCCGACGTGGCCGCCGAAGGATCGGGTACTGCAATATGCTCGCCCGGAGGCGGAGTTACCAACGGCAGCGGTACCTCCTTTGCCACACCCATAATGGCAGGAGCCGTGGCTTGCCTGTGGCAGGCCAATCCCAACGCCAGCAACTTTGCCATCATGAAAGCCATAAAGCAAAGCGCCACGCTCTATTCCCACCCGAACGACTCGCTGGGCTATGGCATCCCCGATTTCTGTTTGGCAAATACCATACTCTCTGCTCCCGAACTGAAGCTTGCAGGGGTGCTGCACAACGTTTATCCCGACCCGTTTCAGGATAACCTTACAGCAGAGTTTTACTCGCCTGTAAAGCAACCCGTTACTGTTACACTATGTAATGTATTGGGGCAAACGGTTTACAATAAACGCCTTACAGCCGGGGCATTGGGTAACACACTAATCACCATTGGCGGACTTGGTTATTTGCCGAAGGGCATATATGTGCTTACCATCAGCGATGAAGCAGGCAGCCGCTATTCGGCTAAAGTGGTAAAATAAAGTAATAATCGATTTTAGGGTTTGGCTAATTTTATATCTTTGCGCACCTTTATTTTTAATTAGTAATTAATAATTAGTAATTATTAATAGGAAATTGATTGCCCGATGGTGTAACTGGCAACACGTC
>JABEUT010000227.1 GCA_013044305.1 Bacteroidia bacterium | reverse complement strand
CGAAGGCTTTCCGCAATGAAGAAAATGAAGCCTACGCCCCATTTTACTAATTACTAATTATGAATTCCTAATTAAAAATCCCCTCCCATCCCCATTACAACAACCAGACAGGCAAAAACTGACATCTTTAAAGAATCAAAGACACAAACAGACATATACCTACAAGTTTTACCACTTCTTAGTCTTAATGGTATAATAATAATAAAGTGTGAACATGCTATACTAAATTCCGATTTTATCAGTTATTTTGTATACTGAATAATGAAAACGATTCACTATTTACTAATCATCATCTGGGTATCCGTTACATTGTCAACGGCCATAGGCCAGAATGTTCCTATTGGCGACTGGAAGGATTATCTGTCGTACCAAAGCAATTTGAAAATATCGGAAGGGCAGAATACCCTTTATTGCACCAGCCTTGCAGGAGTGTTTTCATACAACCTGAACGACAATTCGATTCAGAAATTCAACCGTGTTACCGGACTTTCGGATGTCAGCACATCGGTTGCGCGGTTCAATTCAAATACCAACAGCCTTGTAATAGGCTATGCGGATGGGAATATTGACATTTTGAATAACGGACAGGTGACTAACGTACCAGCCCTTTACACCGAAGTGCTTGAGGGCAGCAAAACCATTAATGACATTTATTTCAGAGGCGATACGGCCTATCTGTCATGCGGACAGGGCATACTCGAGATGGATATAAACCAGCAAATTATCCTGAACACCTTCAACCTGTCTTCTTCAGGCAGCGCAATGAACGTATCCGGTGTTACCATACTTGGCGATTCCATTTTCGCGGCTGCTGACAGCGGAGTATATAAGGCATCTATGTTAAATCCAAATCTCAACACCTTTCAAAGCTGGAGAAAAACAGGAGCAAATATTCTTCCACCAGGTATATACAATAGCATTACTTCGTTCAGAGACAGTATTTTTGTTAACTTCTCAAACCATCTTACACATAATAAAGGCAGTGATACTATTTATTCATACAGCAACGGTGGATGGAAAAGAAGCGGCTATGGATCGGGAGGGCAGGTGAACTCCCTGGAAAGCACTTACGGCAACCTGCTTATATCCATGAACTCAAATGTTACTGAAGTAAACAGTAACGGTATGGTGGTAAACGGTATTTATGCCTACAATACCCAAACATTTTCGGAACCCAAGGATGCGCTTACCGATGCAAATGGCAATATCTGGATAGCGGATGCCGCACATGGATTGGTTGAAAGTAATGCCAATTTGAGCGGAACCTATTATTATCCGTCAGGCCCTTTTTCAAATGCGGTAACATCCATGGCGATACAAAACAATAACATCTGGATTACACCGGGAGGTTACAACCAGTCGCATGGCAACGATTGGATAAATAACATAGGAGTGTCTTACTATCAAAACAACAACTGGTACAGAATTATAAATAAGTGCTTTGATATAAATTGTATAGTAACCGACCCTAAAGACGCCAGTCATGCTTTTGCCGGATCTTGGGCAAACGGGGTACTGGAGTACCGTAACAACCAAATTGTAAACGTTTATAACTCCTCCAATTCCACACTGGTTCCCACTTTTGTGGACACAGATATCAGAGTAGGCGCCCTCGGATACGACACATTGGGCAACCTTTGGGTGGCCTGTTCAAATGCTCCGTCGAATTACCTTTCGGTACTAAAACCCGGAGGTGCATGGCAGGCGTTTGATTTCAGCTCTGTGCCATCGGTACAGCAGGTGCAAAACCCGGTAATAACACAGATGCTGGTAACAAAGAGTAACGCCAAATGGATGATTATAAATGGCATGGGTATTCTGGTTTATCAGGACAATGGCTCCTTCGGGCAGCCCAATGCCGGTAATGCCATATTAATTAACACAACCAAGGGAAATGGCGACCTGCCAAGCAGCGATGTATCTGCCATGGCAGAAGATCAAAACGGTTCAATATGGGTAGGCACCAACGCATGTGTGGTAGTGTTCTATTCTCCCGACAATGTATTGGATGGAAACCACGACTGGGATGCCGATAGCGTGTATGTAACGCAAAACGGCTACACACAGGTGCTTATGCAAAACCAAACCACTACCGCAATTGCGGTAGACGGAGCCAACCGTAAATGGATTGGCACGGCGGGCGGAGGGGTGTTTTTGATGTCCGCCGATGGTACGCAACAGATATATAACTTTACCACAGCGAACAGTCCGCTTATCTCCAACAACATTAACTGCATCAACATAAATCCTATAAACGGAGAGGTGCTTATCGGAACCGATCAGGGAATTGTTTCGTTTCGCAGTACAGCTACAGGAAGTTACAGCAGCTTTAGCAATGTATACGCCTACCCTAATCCCGTCCCGCACGGTTACGATGGAGTTATTGCAATTACAGGCCTTGTTGCCAATTCCGATGTAAAGATTACTACCATTAACGGCCAGATCGTTTATCATACCACCTCGCTTGGCGGTCAAGCCATATGGCCCGGCACGAATATGAGCGGCGAACGAGTGCAGTCGGGTGTGTACGTGGCATTTTGCAATAGTCCCGATGGAACACAGAGTTGCATAACAAAGATATTGTTTCTCAATTAACAGGTTTCGGGAATTGCTTCCGGCATATTTTATGGCACACCCAAGAAACCGCAATTAAATGAAGTCAACAGCCAACCGATAAAAATCATGTTCACAACTACCGAGGCTATTGTTCTTCAGCTATACCCCTATAAGGATAAGAATGCGGTGGTTAAGCTGTACTCTGCCCAGCTTGGTTTAACAACTTGTTGGGTAAATTCGGTCCATGGCAAAAAATCAAGGACAAAAGCAGCATTTCTCCAGCCTTTTTCTATAATCAATGCCGAAATATCTCACAAAGAAAACAGCAACCTTTCCCAGCTTAAGGAAATTGGTCTTGCAGCGCTCACACAGCATATCCGTGGAAGTATTGATAAAGGAGCCATTGCCCTGTTTCTTTCCGAACTGTTAATGCGTTGCCTGAAAGAAGCCTCGCCCGACCCCCCACTCTACTTATTCTTACGCGAATCCATCCTGTTGCTGGATGGCACCAATGAAAAATGCAACAACTTCCACCTAATATTCCTCATAAGGCTTTGTGACCAATTAGGCTTCCTTCCTTCTACCGGGTACCATGCAAATACTCCATTTTTTAATCTTGAAGAAAGTATTTATCAGAAAACGATTCCCTACCATCCGCATTTTTTAGATAGTGATACAAGCAGGCTGCTTAGCGAGCTTTCTGCCGTACCCATGCACCAATTCCATCAGCCACAGATTCCTTTACAGGTTAGAAGGGAATTGGTTAAAAACCTGCTTGAATATTTTACGATTCACACTGGCATGTCTCCGCTCAAATCACACCTTGTACTGGAGGAATTATAATGCAGATGGTATGGTAAGCCACCAACAGGATTCCACCAACGGGAACAGCAGTATTGGTTCCTGCCGTTTATTTTGGCGCCATTCTAATCATAAAAAATGCCAGAATTCCGTATAATAAGTTAGGTATCCATACCGAAACAAGCGGGGAAAGCAGCCCGCCTTCGGCAAATGTGGTTGAAACCCGCATGACCAGTATGAAGGAAAAGGCAATAAGCAGGCCCATACCCAGGTGCAGGCCTGTTCCGCCTTTAACCTTGCGGCTTGAAAGGGATACGCCAATTAATGTTAGGATGAAAGTGGCAAACGGAAAGGCGGTTCGTTTGTATTTTTCAACTTCATAAAACAGAATATTGGTTGAACCCTGCATTCGTTGCTCTTCTATATAATTGTTGAGTTCATTATGGTTCATGGCCTCCACATCATTAAGCCTTTCCACAAAGTCGGATGGCAGAAAATTAAGCGCTGTATCTTTCTCGTTTCCGGAGGACAGCGATTGCCTGCCAAGATCATCAAAACGCCGGATAAAATAGCCATATATTTTCCACTGCCTTTTTACACTATCCCATACTACATAATCACTCATCAGTTTGAAATATAATGCCTGCCCCTTAATTTTTTCCATTGAAAACTTGTAGCCTGTGTTAAGAATGGTATTATAGCTCTCCATATATATAAATACCCCTTTCGACACCTGCCTGTGAATGTTCTGGTTGAAATTCATGTACGGGTTATGAATGTAAGTATTTTCAAAAGCGAGCCGTTTTTTGTTGGCATTTGGTATTACTACATTATTGAAATAAAGTGACAGCGCTGCAATAAGAAAGGCGCCGGCAAAATATGGGTACAAAAAACGGCGGAAACTGACACCGCTGCTCAATATTGCTATCACTTCGCTGCGCGCCGCCATACGCGAGGTAAAGAACACCACTGAAATAAAGGTAAAAAGGGGGCTGAAAAGATTGACGATGTATGGTACGAAATTGAAATAGTAATTGAACACAATGCTCTTGATCGGAGCGTGTTTGTCTATAAAGTCGTCCATCTTTTCCGACAGGTCGAAAATGATAATGACAATGCTGATAAGGCTTATGGAATATACAAAAGTACCGAGAAATTTTCGAAGTATGTACTGGTCTAATTTCTTCATAAGATACCGGCAGGCGGTAGTTGAGGGATATTGTAAAAATTATTAGCTGTGTTCCCTGATTGTTATAAAACTTTTATACGGTTTCAATTCCCCTTCTTCCACTTCAAGCTTCTCCACTACTGCCAGGGCAGAACCTGTGCGGCACCATTCCACATAAAGGTGCAGATTTACTTCATCACCTTCCGCTTCAATATACACGCTTCCGTCGAGTTCGTTTCTTACGAATCCGCGTATGCCGTATTTTTTAGCTTTCTCCACAGCTGTTGCCCTGTAATAAACGCCCTGCACCTTACCGAATACTTTTATTTTTAAATGTTTCATTGCATACTTAAAGATACAAAAATAAAGGAATCAAATCATTCATAATTATTGTTTTATGTCCGGCGCAAAAGTTCGGTAGGTTGATTATGCACATATAAAGTGAAATTGGGCTTTTTTATTGCACACTTTTGCACACTGAACGCATATTTTTTCTTCTCCTTGTACACTATTGCACATTATTATACACGAAACAGGGG
>JABEUT010000226.1 GCA_013044305.1 Bacteroidia bacterium | reverse complement strand
GCCACAAAGATATACACTTTTATTTAAAAACCAACTATGGGTGGCGTTTATTTTTCAGCGCAAGGGAGTTCAAGCCATTCCGGATAAAGAGCTGGCTTATGATTTGACCTTAGAAACTTCCCTGGCGAAATTACTGTAAAAGAGCGTGATGGTTTCAATGCCTTTCATGTAGTTAAATACCCCGTAATGTTCGTTTGGGGAGTGTATATTATCGGAGTTCAGTCCGAATCCGAGCATAACCGAATCGAGCCCCAGTTCTTTTTTGAAAAGTGCCACAATAGGTATGCTGCCGCCGCCGCGCGTGGGTATGGGTTTTTTGCCGAAAGATGTATTCATGGCCTCGCTTGCCGCCCTGTAACCAGCCGAATTGGTTTCGAGCAATACGGGCTCACCCCCGTGGAATGGGGTTACCTTTACCTTTACCGAGGGAGGGGCAATCTTCTTGAAATGTTTTGTGAACAGGGCAGTCATCTTACCCGAATCCTGGTTGGGGACAAGGCGCATGGATATTTTGGCGTAGGCTTTGGAAGCAATTACCGTTTTGGAGCCTTCGCCCGTGTAGCCGCCCCAGATGCCGTTCACATCCAAACTAGGCCTTATGGCGGTTCGCTCAAGGGTTGTATATCCCTTCTCGCCAGTAACATCCTCTATACCTACTTCGGATTTATACTTTTTTAAGCTAAAGGGTGCTTTGTTCAGTTCTTTTCTCTCTTTAGCAGGCACTACGCGAACGTCTTTATAAAATCCGGGTATGGTTATATGTCCGTTCTTGTCCTTCAGTGAGTTTATCATATCGCAAAGTATGTTGATGGGATTAGGTACCGCACCACCGTAAACACCCGAATGAAGGTCTCTGCCGGGGCCTGTAACCTCCACCTCAACATAGGTAAGCCCCCTTAGGCCTACTGTAATGGATGGCACGTCGTTCGCAATGATCTCTGTATCGGAAATAAGAATAATGTCGGCTTCCAGCTTTTTCCGGTTCTTTTTTACAAAATCGCCGAGCGACACCGACCCGACCTCTTCTTCGCCCTCTATCAGGAATTTTACATTGCACGGAGGACCGCCGTTTTTCATCATTACCTCAAGCGCTTTTACGTGCATATATACCTGACCCTTATCGTCGCAGGAGCCCCGCGCATAAATTTTTCCGTCCTTTATCACAGGCTCGAATGGAGGCGATTTCCAGAGATTGAGCGGATCGGGCGGCTGCACGTCATAATGACCATAGGCGAGCACGGTCGGCAGTTTGGGGTCTATAATTTTTTCGGCATATACGATAGGGTGCATGGAGGTAGGTATTATTTCTGCCTTGTCGGTGCCGGCCGCCAGCAATGATTTCTTAACCCATTCTGCTGCGTGTTCCACATCCTTTTTGTACTTTGAGTCGGCGCTTACCGAAGGTATCCTTAAAAAATCGAGCAATTCGTCAATGAAGCGCTGTCTGTTGGCGTTTATGTACCCGGTGAAGTCTTTCATAATGTAAGGTTTTGTAGTTTTAGCTGCCAGCCCCTTTCTGTTTTAGGGGGTGCGTGCTTTCAAAAATGTATGCAAATATGCAAAAAATAACCTATCGGAGGCCATTGGTACAGGAACCTACATGTTCAGCCCATCGGAGCTGCATACAATGCTGATATATCATTATATCCGCATCCTTATATTGACTGCGTATTTCACTCCCTCCAAATAAAATTTTATTAGTTTTGTAAATCTAATTTGAAAATTCAGGAACAGATGAAAAAATTAACTGTACTGTTATCGGCGTTCATCTTCCCTCTTTCGCTGCTTCATGCTCAATTAGATGATAATATAAAGAACGGGGAGGACGCCTACAAGGCAAAAAATTATACTAAGGCCGAAGCATATTTCTCCGCATATATCCATTCGTTTCAGAACAATGTGGCCCACTACCTGCAGCAAATGCACGGGTACGATACAGCCAATACCTATCAAAAGCAAACCACCTTTGCTAACTTTAAAATTAACCATGAATGGGCGCAGGCGTATTACGACAGGGCCATGACCTACAAAAGGCTCTCATATCCTGATAATGTTGCCAGAGACATAGACATGGCGTTAAAAATTGATCCCGGCTATGCCGAGGCATATTACGAGCAAAGCAAACTGAAAAAGGAGAAAGGAGACAAGACAGGCGCCTGCGCCTGTCTTGGCAAAGCTATTGAATATAGCGATACCATGCAGTCTGCAAAGCTGGAGTATTCCAATAACTTTTGCTTTACGGCCGGACTGGAGTTTTACAAAAAAGGCAAGGAGAAGATGGAGCTTAAAGAGTATGCCGAAGCGTTGCCAAACCTCGATATGGCTACTTTAATATGTCCCGACTCGGCAAATTATTTCGTTTGCAGAGCTATGGCTTTCGACGGGCTGGGGAAAACCGATTCCGCCCTGCTTGATTATAACCATGCTGTAAAAACTGATCCTACAAACTTCTCCGCGCTTTACAACCGCGGGCTTCATTTCGAGCAGCAGCAAAAATACAAGGAAGCCTTTGATGATTACAGTTCAGCCCTGAAAATAAACCCCAATTCAATTGACGGCCACCTGCACCGCGCCGCGGTGTCGGAAAATATGCAAATGGAAGCATCGGCCATATACGATTATAAGCAAATTATAAGAATAAAGCCCGACGTAGGAATAGCTTACTTCCATATAGCACAGTATTGGCACAAGATCGGACAGACAGACAAGGCCTGCGAATATTTCCAGAAAGCCCTGGACCTTGGTGTGGAAGATGCCCAGGAAGGCGTGGACGACTGCAAGGCGGCTGCTGCAAAAATACTTACAAAATAGGTACTCCCGTCTCTGTTAAAGGGGAAGGCCTTCTTTCAGCCTTTTGTGCGGTCTTCAATCAGTTTTCTTATGTTGTTCAGCTTAAGCAGGGCATCTATCGGGCTTAAAGAATTCACATCCGTATTCAGTATTTCTTCCCTTATCTGCTCCAGCACAGGGTCGTTCAGTTGAAAGAAGCTCAATTGGTAGGAATCGTTTCCTGCGCCGGACTTAATGTTTGCGCTGTTCACGGCAGGGCTGTGGGTTTTTTCAAGCTGATTCAGTATTTCGGCGGCGCGCTGAACCACCTTTACCGGCATTCCCGCCATCCTTGCCACATGAATACCAAAGCTGTGTTCGCTTCCGCCCTGCATCAGCTTTCTTAAAAAAATTACCTTGTTGCCTGATTCCTTTACCGCCACATTGAAGTTCTTTATCCTCCTGAAAATGTTTGCCATCTCATTCAATTCGTGATAGTGGGTTGCGAACAGTGTTTTGGCTTGCGCCCCGGGCCGTTCATGAAGATATTCGGCTATTGCCCAGGCTATTGAAATACCGTCGTAGGTGCTGGTGCCTCTTCCTATTTCATCGAGCAATACCAGGCTGTGATCCGTAACGTTGTTCAGGATGCTTGCCGTTTCGTTCATCTCCACCATGAAGGTTGATTCGCCGCTGGAGATGTTGTCGGATGCGCCTACGCGGGTAAATATTTTATCCACTATTCCGGCCTCTACATGTCTGGCGGGAACAAAGCAGCCCGTTTGGGCCATAATGATTGTAAGCGCAACTTGCCGGAGCAGGGCGCTTTTACCCGACATATTCGGGCCTGTAATCACCAGTATCTGCTGGCTGTCGTGGTTAAGGCAAACGTTGTTCGCTACATAGTTTTCGCCCGGCGGCAGCTGCTGTTCTATTACCGGATGCCTGCCATCGGCAATTTCTATTTTATTTTCTTCTGTAAAGAGCGGCTTGGTATAATTGTTTGCGATGGAGACCCGCGCAAATGCCGTAAGGCAATCTAAACGGGCGATGAGCGAGGCATTAAGCTGAACAGGCGCGACATAGTCGGCAAGGGCGAAAACCAGTTCGCTGAAGATTTTTTCTTCAAGCGCCAGTATCTTTTCTTCGGCGCCCAGAATTTTTTCCTCGTACTGCTTGAGTTCTTCCGTAACATATCTCTCGCAGTTGGCAAGGGTCTGTTTTCTGATCCAGCTTTGCGGTACTTTTGCCTTGTGGGTGTTGGTTACCTCGAGGTAGTACCCGAAAACATTGTTGAAGCCCACCTTCAGCGATGAAATACCTGTAGTTTCTGTTTCGCGCTGTTGAAGTGTAAGCAAGTAATCTTTCCCGGAAAAGGCGATCTTCCTTAGTTCGTCGAGTTCGGCATGCACTCCTTCCGCTATCACGTTTCCTTTATTGACAAGGGCCGGCGGCTCGGCAACTATTTCCTTTTCTATTCTGTTGCGTATCGCTGTGCAGGGGTTCAATTGATCTGACAGGCGAATAAGATGGCTGTTGCCCGATCCGGTGCATAAGCGCTTAATGAGCTCAACGGCATGCAGGGCGTTTTTCAGCTGAACCACTTCGCGGGGTGTAATACGTACGGTAGCCACCTTTGAAATTAATCTTTCCAGATCGCCGGCCAGCCTAACCTGTTGTCCTGTTTTTTCCAGCAGATCCTCGTTGGCCATAAAAAATTCCACCATATCGAGGCGTTCCTCAATAAGTGGTTTTTCTTTCAGCGGAAAGGTGAGCCAGCGCCGTAAAAGCCTCGACCCCATAGGCGACAAGGTTTTATCAAGCACCCCGAATAGCGACTTGCCTTCCTGGTGGAGAGGCTCTGTAAGCTCCAGGTTGCGTATGGTAAATTCATCGAGCCACACAAAACGGTCGCGTTCTATGCGCGAAATGCTGTTGATGTGCTTCAGCTTGTCGTGCTGGGTATCGTGCAGATAATGCAGAATGGAGCCGGCGGCTGTTATGGCGAGTTTCATTCCTTCTATGCCAAAACCTTTCAGCGACAGGGTTCCGAACTGCTTCTGAAGAGCTTCCCGCGCATAGTCTTCACTGTATATCCAACCGTCAAGGGCATAGGAGTAATATCGATCTCCCCATATTTCATGGTAGTCCTTCTTCATGTCTTTTGGATAGAGCACCTCCGAAGGTTGAAAGCTCTGCAACAGTTTGGCGGCGTACTCCCTGTCGCCCTCCGCAACAAGGAATTCACCGGTTGATACATCGAGAAAAGCCACGCCGGCATCGGAATTTTTCCAATACACGCCTGCCAGAAAATTATTGGAGTTGTGCTGTAAAACCTTGTCGTTATAAGAAACTCCAGGCGTAACGAGTTCGGTTATTCCGCGCTTCACTATTTTTTTTGTTAGCTTGGGGTCTTCCAACTGGTCGCAAATGGCAACCCTGTGCCCGGCACGCACCAGTTTAGGCAAATACGAATCGAGCGAATGATAAGGGAAGCCCGCTAATTCAACATCCGCCCTGCGCGTAAGCACAATTCCGAGTATGGCCGAAGTCTTTATCGCATCCTGGCCGAATGTTTCATAAAAATCGCCCACACGGAACAATAGCAGGGCATCGGGATACTTCTCCTTTATACCCCGGTACTGTTTCATCAGTGGGGTTTCATTGGTTACTTTTTCTATGGTTTCCGCCATGGTGTGCAAAGGTTATAAAAATAATTAAAATATGCACAGGTGGCGTGTTACGTGCAGCAACAGGTTCAATTCTGTCCACAATTGTCTGCTTTAATATTTTGGAACACTTGAACCAGAAGGGTAAATTTTTAAAACTTTACTCATTCATCACCTTCCTGCACCACGAATTGCCGCCGCTTTGAACTTCAATGGAATAATTAGCTTTTGCTTCAAAAGGAAGTAAATACCTAAATGGGATATTAAAAATTATAAAATACCTGAAAATTTATCCCCGCGTCATAAAAAAGCGGGGGCGAATAAGAACTATTATCCGGTATTTTACTAACGGCATAGAGAAATTCAGGAATGATATTAATCGAAAATCTTTCTGAAATTGAAACAGAATAACCCAAGCCCAATACCCATGCCAGATTAGATTCATTAACAGATGTCGCCTTTCTTAATGGAATACTTGAGCCTGGAGGTTCCTGAAAATTCTTTAAAACAATAATATCTTTAAAATTCCAGGCACACTCTAAACCCCCTTCCGCAAACAGATAATTATCTTTCCTTTTTGATAAATGGCAAAAGGTGAACGCCAGGTTCTCATTGATAAATAAATAATCATTGGATTTTAGCTCATTAAAATAAGTAATATCGCGGTAATTAATGTTACCCTGTGAGTTAATTAGCAAGGAAGCATTTGGGATGTTTTTGATTAAAGAATTATTTTGTAGGAAACCTGCATTGGACAAAAGATAAAGCGTAGCGGCAGAATTTAATTTTAATTTGTAGCTTATTGCAGTTGAAAATGATATGCTATTCTGTATGATACCCGGGTACGGATTATTATTCAAAGAATAATAAGCTGGCGCAAAGGAAAACCCAATTGAATTATCGCAAGACGTATATTTCGTTGTGTCTTTTGGGTTACTTGCATAATTTCTGCCAGGAACTATTAAAATCAATAGTATAAGAATCGGTTTAAAAGTTCTCATAACTGCTTTATTCTTTTGTTTTACGACTCCCGAAATCAACAGATACGCCTAAGGTTGGCTCTATCATCATGATGCTCATGTTTTTAGGTATATCAAATAATTCATTTTTAAAGGTGCCATAAGGTTGTTCAGAATAAGATGGATAAGTCGCGTTTGAACCTATATAGTTCACATTTAAATGGAATCCAAATGTTTTGCTTACCACATATTCTATTCCTCCGCTAAAAGAATAACAGAATGAAAACTTAAAAGACGCCGGCATTGGTAATTCAAAGTTGGTACCAAAATCTGTTTTCGGATAGGTAGCAAAGATATATCCGAATAATAATTTAATTTCAGCTTTTAATTTACCGCTTACTGGAATGCACATAAATGGGCCTATCAGATATTGCCCGATGAAATAATTGCCACTGGTTGAAATAAGAGGAATTCCGCCTGAATTTCTAAATTCCGTGGCATATAATGTATCTATCTGCGATTTAAACAGAGCACTATTATAGGGATTCGCGGATGTGCCAATGTATATGGAACATCCTATTATATTCGTGAACATATAATTAAAATTCACATTCATATAAAATCCCGTTTGAGCATACCCGGCGAAATGATTGGTATCTTGGGAGTGATTTGCTAATGGAAGCATAGTAGAATTAGCTTCCCCAAACTGACCTTTAGGAATACTTATTCCAAAATTCAAACCAATACTGAACTTTTTATAGTTGTTAATATATGACTGCGCATTCATATTACTTGAAAATATTTCAATACAT
>JABEUT010000031.1 GCA_013044305.1 Bacteroidia bacterium | reverse complement strand
GTGTATCGTTGATCTGTTATTCCAGGGTCCTGAATAGTTTTATGCGTACAACATAAACAAATCTCATATTTTCCGTTACAGCTCCGGAGACACCCTTTCTCCGCAGCTGTTCACTTTTACATTTGCCGACGGCAAAACGAGAATAGGGTCGCTGGAGCCCGCCCACAACAGAATATACTTATGGGACAGCAAGGGTAATGTTTGCAACGGGTTTCCCTTGTCCGGCTGCCTGGGATTCAGCATTGCCGAAATGAACAACGACGGACAAAACTATCTTGTAACCGGTTCGGGCACCAATCTGGTTTATGTTTATAGTTTGCCCTGATCATTTAAGCAGCTCTCAAGCTATATTTCATAACCGCAAACAGTCAGTACGAATAACATTGTAAGCGCCCCGAAACATGAAAACAGCCATCTTCAAATTCTTCTCCGCATTGGTTTCCGACACAAGGCTGTTCGGGTTTGTAATTTTACTTATATGCACCGCAACCTCGCTCCAGCATTACATATATACACCAGCTCCGGGAACCATAGATTTTAAATACAATTATACCCGCTACAACGACTTTTTGATATTCAAGTATTCGTTCTACCACCTCATTCATCATCAGAACCTATATATCATGTACCCTTATGAGTACTACGATCTTTTTAAATACACGCCCACGTTTGCCCTGCTAATGGCGCCTTTTGCACTTTTACCGAATCTTGCCGGACTCATTTTATGGAACTTTGTCGGTGCCGCCATCCTGTTCTTTGCCATACGCAGGCTCCATTTACCGGGCAATAAGTCCACTTTGTTTGTTATAGGCTTTGTGCTGATTGAGGCCATCACCTCATTACAGAATTCCGAAAGCAACTGTCTTCTTGCAGGATTATTTCTGCTTGCCTTTACAGCCCTGGAAAACAAAAAAACAGCCCAGGCGGCATTCTTTATTGTTCTCTCTGCTTTTGTTAAACCTTTCGGACTTGCATTTTTTACGCTGTTCATCTTTTATCCATCCAAACCCAAAGCCATTGTCTATTCCGCCGTTTGGTTCGCAGTACTCCTGCTTCTCCCGCTCGTAACAGGCTCTGCAGATTACCTTATTAGCACATACCACGACTGGGGAATTACGCTGTTCCGAGATCATTCGGAATCGCATGGCTTCTCGGTTATGGGCTGGCTTTACACCTGGTTCGGCATCGATCAAAATTTTCCTGTACTTTTTGCAGGAATGGTATTATTATTACTGCCCTTGCTACGTTACCGTAACTACAAAAGCAAGCAATTCCGAATTTTATTCTTTGCCTCTTTACTGATATGGGTTGTTATTTTTAACCATTTGGCCGAATCGCCAACGTTCGTTATTGCCATTACGGGTGTGGCCATCTGGTATTCGCAATCGCCTTCTAAAATCAATTTTATCCTGCTCCTGCTCTGTTTCTTTTTCAGCGTGCTCGCACCTACCGATGTTATCCCTCCGGCATTGCGCAGCAACTACTTTGTGCCATACGTTGTAAAATCCGTGCCATGTATATTCATCTGGTTAAAAACAATCTACGAACTGCTCGCCACACACTTTATACCAACGGATGGCACGCCGGTCTTAAAAGAAGCCTGAAGTAGGCGTCTCAATGATTTGTCTTGGGGAAAATTTCTCCTGCAATCAGCATCGCCTCTGCAAAGGCTTTCATATCCAAACCGGTTGCAATGTTGTGTTGATTAAGATAGCCTAACAGATTTTCAGTAGGCATGTTACCCGTAAGTTTGTCTGCTGCCATCGGACAGCCCCCGAATCCTTTAATGGCAGCATCAAACCTCTTGCAGCCGCTGTTGTATGCAGCCTCTATCTTTTCCTCCCACTTCTCGGGGGTGGTATGCAAATGCGCCCCGAATTCCACATCCTTAAGTGCAGGAATCAAGGAAGAGAACAACTCCGTGATATTTGAAGGATTGGAAACACCAATGGTGTCGGAAAGCGCAATGATTCTTATCCCCATGTGATGCAGCTTATGCGACCATTGTATTGCAATGTCGCTGCTCCACGGGTCGCCATAGGGATTGCCGAAACCCATGGACAGATATACCACGAGCTGCTTGTTGAATTTCCTGCATTCGTCCTGTATCTCCCCTACCCTGTCCAAAGACTCTGCAATGGTGGAGTTGGTATTGCGCAGCTGAAAGGTTTCTGAAATGGAAAATGGAAATCCCAGATAACTTACCTCATCAAATTGAACAGCTTCCTTTGCTCCGCGCAAATTAGCCACTATGCAAAGCAGTTTGCTCCTTGTCGCCGTCAAATCTATTTGCTTAAGTATTTTGGATGTATCGCTCATCTGCGGTATCGCTTTCGGCGAGACAAAACTACCCACGTCGATGGTGTCGTAACCAACCTTTAACAGGGCATTGACATAACGTACTTTTGCTTCGGTGGGAATCAATGTATCTATCCCCTGCATGGCATCGCGCGGGCATTCTATTATTTTCATATAGTGTAGTTAATCCAAAGGTAAGCATAATGTCGTAATATCATTTACTAGTAATGGTTCGGTTTGAAATATAAACCCTGTAAGGGCTGAAGTTCAATAGCCCCGCCTTTTAAGGCGGGGTAAATATATTAATCCTCCGGATTAAAAATTACCCAACAGCAAACTGAACCACTATCCATTTGCAGGCAATAAAGACCATGCTTTAAGTATTGAGTATATTTGCAGTTAGCAAAAAAAGAAATATATGGTTAAAGAATTGGAGTTCAACAAGCGGGACGACTCAATGCGCACACTGCTATCCAGACTCGCACAAAAGGCGGATAAGGTGATGCAGGGCGGAGGCAAAAAAAAGATTGAAGCGCACCATGCCCTGGGAAAATTAACCGCCCGGGAGCGCATAGATTACCTGCTTGATAAAGACGCAAACCGTATTGAGATTGGCACGTTTACAGCCGACGAAATGTATGAGGAAGTGGGCGGATGCCCCGGCGGCGGTGTGGTGGTGGTTATAGGTTATATAGGAGGAAGGCAATGCATAGTTGTTGCCAACGATGCCACCGTGAAAGCGGGAGCATGGTTCCCAAGCACCGCAAAAAAGAACCTGCGGGCACAGGAAATTGCTATGGAAAATCATTTGCCAATCATTTATCTGGTGGACAGCGCCGGTGTATTTCTTCCTTTCCAGGATGAAGTGTTCCCTGATAAAGAGCACTTCGGAAGGATATTCCGCAACAACGCTGTGATGTCGGCAAAAGGCATCATACAGATTGCTGCCATTATGGGCAGCTGCGTAGCAGGAGGAGCTTACCTGCCTATTATGAGCGACGAGGCGCTGATTGTTGATAAAACAGGAACCATCTTTCTGGCCGGATCGTACCTCGTAAAAGCAGCCATAGGAGAGGATATTGACAATGAAACACTGGGCGGCGCCACCACCCAGTGTGAAATATCGGGCGTTACCGACTACAAATGCAAGGACGACAAGGATTGCCTTGACAGGATAAAAAACATCTTTGGCAAAATCGGCAAGTTTGAAACGGCCGGGTTTAACCGTGCAGAGCCCAAAGCCCCGGCAAAAGACCCTAAGGAGATCTATGGCCTGATACCTGAAACAAGGGAAAAACCCTATGATATGAAAGAGATCATAGAGCGCCTTGCCGACAACTCGGAGTTTGAGGAATATAAAGCAGCCTACGGCCAATCGCTGATATGCGGGCTTACGCGGATTGACGGGTGGGCTGTAGGCATAGTGGCAAACCAGCGCAAGATGGTAAAGAGCAAAAAGGGCGAGATGCAGATTGGAGGTGTAATTTACTCCGACTCGGCCGACAAGGCAGCCCGCTTTGTAATGAACTGCAACCAGAAGAAAATACCACTGGTTTTTTTGCAGGATGTAACGGGCTTTATGGTAGGCTCCCGCTCCGAACACGGAGGAATAATAAAGGATGGCGCCAAACTCGTGAATGCCATGTCGAACAGCGTGGTGCCAAAGTTTACGGTGATAGTAGGCAACTCCTACGGCGCAGGAAACTATGCCATGTGCGGAAAAGCCTACGACCCCCGGCTGATAGTGGCCTGGCCTACGGCCCAGATAGCCGTAATGGGCGGGGAACAGGCGGCAAAAACCCTATTGCAGATTCAGGTAAGCTCGCTGAAGGCCAAGGGTGAAAAAATTACGCCTGAAGACGAAAAGAAGCTGCTTGACACCATTATAGACCGCTACAACAGACAGCTGTCGCCCTATTACGCCGCCTCAAGGCTTTGGGTGGATGAAATCATAAACCCCCTTGACACACGCAAATGGATCTCCATGGGTATTGAGATGGCAAACCACGCCCCTATAACCAGACCATATAATGTTGGGGTGCTGCAGACTTAAAACAGCCTTCCGGTAGCAGCATTTCCGGCATAAACCAATGGTGCCCGGATCCTGAAAAGCCGGTGCCCGCAACAATAGAAATCCCGTTACCTGCACATTCAGGTATAGGATAGCTACCTTCGCACACTCACCTGATCTCCGGCGGGTACAACTTAGCAGTTGCGTGACAGATTGGTAGATTTAAGTTTACCGGGATGACCGTATCGGACGGGCCTGTCTGAATG
>JABEUT010000225.1 GCA_013044305.1 Bacteroidia bacterium | reverse complement strand
TGCTATGCCTGTAGCTATCTTCTTTATCCACAAAGGAATCGTTGTATTTAAAATCCTTACTTCCGGTATTGTAAGGCGGGTCAATGTAAATCACGTCTATTTTACCTTCATGTGTAAAGCAAAGTGTTGTAAGGACGTGAAGATTATCGCCCTCAATGAGAATATGATTAGGTTTTTCCGGGCTATCCCCGTTTAGTATTGCCTTTTCTTTTACTTCAGATAATACAGGCAATTTCTCATTTAGAATTTCCTCTACATCTTCGGGCTTGTCTTCCCATACCAATCCATAGCGCTTGTTATGGTTGATGAGTTCAAGGAGTTGTGTCTTTTCTTCTTTAGTAAGCCCTTCAATCTCCTTAATTTTCTTGATGAGTTCGGGCTTGTTAATTTTAGTCATAGTTTCTTGTGTTGCTAGCCACAAAAAACCTGCGTGGGTCATTTACACTTATCCGGTACAGAGGTACTAGCATACCCACGAACAAAATAAGGAAAGCCCACGCATTGCATGAGCGTTTCGCTTTTTCATTGTTCGTTTAAAATTGCTAGTTTTCTGTACGAGAATCAGCTTAACGCAAGATTTTATATGTCTTTAGTTATTACATTTTGCTTTTATTTTAATGTAGCAAATATAATAATTGTGCTACTAAACAACCATCTATTTATTTATTGCCTTGTTTTTATAGGGGTGTTATTTATGTTTACGCGGTAAAATGATTGTCTCTGTTGAGCGTAGATTGTGCGTAAACGTTGGGCACAAGAAAGTACTTGCACTTTCTTGGAGTCCTTTAGAATTCAACCTATCATTTTGGCAGCCTGCCCGAACTGCAAGGCAGGCGGGCTTGCAGCTACTTTTATTATGCGGCGTAGCTGCAAGCAACGCCGCACAGGGGAGTAAATGAGTTAAAAACTAAGAGCGCAGAACTAGGGTATTTCCGAATCAGAATAGTGGGATATTTATTATCAATGTAGCCAATAGCTAATAGCTAATAGCCATCAGCCAATAGCAAATAGCTAAATTTGGGGTTAAACTTAAAGCCTTCGTGTTACATCCTTCACCGCCTCTGCTTTCCAGGGGGCAAAAGTGCCCTCGGCAATATGCCTGCGCGCTTCGCTCATCAGCTGTATATAAAATGCGAGGTTGTGCAGGGTACAAATCTGCGCTCCCAGCATTTCTTTAGCATGAAGCAGGTGCCGTACATAAGCCCTGGAGTAATACGAATCGACAAAAGCGGTGCCGTCGGGGTCGAGTTCCGAAAAGTCATCCTTCCATTTGCTGTTTACAAGATTAATTATTCCCTTTCGGGTAAATATCCAACCGTTACGTGCATTGCGTGTAGGCATTACGCAGTCAAACATATCAATACCAAGAGCTATGGATTCCAGCAAATTTTCGGGTTTGCCTACCCCCATCAGGTACCGTGGCTTGTCTTCGGGCAAATGCCTGCAAACGGTTTCTGTCATGGCATACATTTTATCGGCAGGTTCGCCTACCGAAAGTCCACCTATGGCATTGCCGTCAAGGTTCATATCGGCAACCGTTTTAGCCGACTCTTCACGCAGGTCGGGATATGTGCCGCCCTGAACAATACCGAAAAGGGTGCGTGGGGCAGCTATCTCCGCGGTAATGCCTTCGAGCCCTTGGCCATACATGCCTGTGTAATTATAGCCGGCGGCCCTTTGCAGCCAGGCATGGGTTAGCTTGAGAGACTTTTTAACATAACTGTACTCGGCAGGATAAGGGGCGCATTCATCCAGCGGCATCATAATATCGGAGCCAATAACTCTCTGAATATCAATAACGGTTTCGGGAGAAAAGAAATGCTTTCTGCCATCGAGAAATGAGGTAAATTCCACACCGTCGTCTTTTATCTTCCTTGTGGGAGAAAGCGAATAGACCTGGTATCCGCCACTATCGGTAAGTATAGGCAGGCCGGTGTTCATAAATTTATGCAATCCGCCTGCTTTGCGCATTATATCCATTCCGGGCCTTATGAAGAGATGGTATGCATTGGAGAGGATGATTTGCGCCTTTACTTCCTTAACCAGATCCTGCTGCGTAACCGCTTTTACCGAAGCCACAGTACCGACAGGCATGAAGACTGGGGTTTCCACCAAGCCGTGTTCTGTGGTAAGAATGCCCGCTCTGGCAGCCGATGCCGTATCTTTGTGAATAAGTTTAAATAAGTCCTTTCTCATTTTCGATGCTCCACTTGTTAATTAACCTGTTGAAATGATGTCAAAAATAACACCATTTTCATAGTAATTCGGGGATAAATTTGCAGCAAAACAAAAGATTCTATGACGGATATAGGTTTCAACTTGATTTTTATACTTTTTTGTTTAGGTTTTATCATTCACCTTCTATTCTATTTTTTTGTCTATTCGAGGTTTGCCTTCAGTGCAGGCAGCCGGCAGGACAAGGACCTGAACATAACCGCTGGAATTGCAGGCAGAGGTGTTTCTGTAATAATATGCGCAAAGAATGAGGAAGTTTTTCTCGAAAAGAATCTTAAACACGTGCTGGAACAAAACTATCCCATGTTTGAAGTAATAGTGGTGAATGACTGCTCGAGCGACGGCACGCAGTATGTTCTGGAACAGTACAGTAAAAAATATGCCAACCTGCGCTTGCTGCACATACAGGAGGATAAGGTGTATAAACATGGCAAGAAACTTGCGCTTACGGTAGGCATAAGGAGTGCGCAGTACGAATACCTGGTATTTACCGATGCCGACTGTAAACCGGCAAGCAGTAACTGGCTGAATACCCTGATGGGCGCATTTGATGAAGATACAGAGATTGTTTTGGGTTATGGCGCCTATGACAGAAAGAAAAGCCTTATCAATTACCTGATACGAATGGATACGTTCCAGATAGGCTTACAGTACCTGTCGCTCGCCGCTGCCGGAAAGCCTTACATGGGTGTAGGCCGGAACCTTGCATACAAAAAATCACTGTTCCTGAAGCAAAAAGGGTTTGCACCCTATAGCCACATACCGTCGGGCGACGATGACTTATTTATTAATAAAGCCGCAACCCGTTTAAATACGCGTATAGCAGCAGGCCGCGACAGCATTACCATATCGGAGCCCAAAGAGAGCCTTAAGGAATGGATACGGCAGAAGCGGAGGCATATTTCCACTTCGCGTTACTACAACTTCGGTTCAATGCTGATACTTGGGGTAAGGGCATTGGGGCAATACCTGTACTTTATTGCATTTGTAGTACTGCTGTTTACGCATTGGTGGCAGACCGTTCTTATTTTGGCCGCGGTAAGAATTATGATACAATTATTTATTTTCGGCAGGGCCATGAAAAGGTTGGGCGAAACGGATTTATTACTATATTCGCCTATAATAGAATGGTTCCTGTTGTTTGTGTTCTATCCCGGTGTTGCAGTCTCAAATATGCTATTTAAACGTGTTACATGGAAAACCTAGAACATCTCTCTGCAAAAGCGCTTCACGACTATGAACTGGTGAAAAGCGCCATGGAGAACGACCAGAGGGCTTATGCCGAATTGCTGAAACGCTACTACGATTCCATCTACTTTATGATGCTAAAAATGGTGAAGAACAAGGACGATGCCGACGACCTTGCCATGGAGGCTTTCGGCAAAGCTTTTAAGGGTATTGCCAATTATACCCCCGATTTTGCATTCAGCACCTGGCTTTTCAGAATAGCCACCAATAATTGTATTGATTACATGAGGAGGCAAAAGATAAAGCCATTGTCAATAGATAAGACATTTGAGAACGAAGAGGGCGACGAAATGAATTTTGAGGTAAAATCGGCATACCTTACCCCCGAAGAGAAATTTATTAAAAAACAGAAGATAAAGATAATGCACGAACTGGTTGGCAGCATGAAGCCGCGCTACCGCACCCTTATAGAACTGCGCTATTTTAAAGAATGGTCGTATGAGGAAATATCAGCCCATCTTAAAATGCCTATCGGCACAGTAAAAGGACAGCTTTTCAGGGCAAAGGATATTCTGCTGCACCTGTTAAAAAACTCCAAGGATAATATTTAACTATACTTTACCACCAGGTTGGCAATTTGTGCTTACTGATGTGCAATGTAAGAACCGTAATAAAATCGGGGAATGAACGCTATAACAACAAGTAACACAGAGGAAGATTCCATCGGTTTGATTCAAAAGTATTTTTCTTTAACAGAAACCCAGAAGGAAAAATTCACCCTGCTTGGAAGGCTATATAAGGAATGGAACCAAAAAATAAACCTTATCTCACGTAAAGACATAGAGCACCTCTACCTGCACCACATCCTGCACTCTTTAAGCATTGCAAAACTTACAGGCTTAACCGATGGAACGCAATTTATCGACGCCGGTACCGGAGGAGGATTCCCGGGAATACCCCTCGCCATCATGTTTCCGGGTTGCTCTTTTTTATTGGCAGATTCTATCGGAAAAAAGATAAATGCCGTGAACGGAATAATTAAATCTTTGAACCTCGAGAATGTAAAAGCAGTACAGGCAAGGGTTGAAACGTTAACCGAAACAGCAGATTTTGTTACGGGCAGGGCTGTAAGCAGCATCGGCGAATTTTATACCACGGTGAAAAAATTAATCAGGCAGGGAAACAAAAATACTTTGCCCAATGGCGTTATTTATCTTGCGGGAGGAGAATTAAGCAGAGATATAGCGCCGTTTGGTTCAAGAGCAAGTATTTATAATATCAGCGACTGGTTTGAAGAGGATTATTTTATAGGCAAAAAAATAGTTCATATTAGGGTATAAGCATCGGGGTTATCAGAATCACACTACATTTACCTTCAATTTTTCCAATCATATAAATTAACATTGAACCAGGTTTACGCAATAATACAGAGAGAGTTCAGGCATGAGATGCGCAGCAGGAAATCGTGGCTCGCTATCCTATTATACATTTCAAGCATAGTTTATATATGCTATCTGGGCTTCCGGCACGACCTCGATGCCACAACCTGGAACACTCTTTTCTGGATTCTTATGGTATTTATTGCGATGTTCGCTTCGTCAGGCAGTTTTTCCGGCAGGGAAGGCGAAATGCTATATCTCTACACCCTCGTTTCGCCGCAAAAGTTCATTTTAGCGAGGTTAATTTATAATGGACTTTTTATGCTCCTTGTCAGCCTGATGGCTTTTGTGGGGTATGTCTTTTTTGTTGGCTGTCCTGTGTCCAATCTCCTGATCTTCCTTGTAGCCATGCTCCTGTCCGTTTGGGGCATATCTTCTTTGCTCACTGTTTCGTTTTCTATTTCCTCCAAAGGCGGCGGCGGTTTTGCACTTATGGCAATAATTTCATTTCCCCTTTTAGTACCCCTTCTGCTTAGCGCCCAGCATTTGTCGGCATTAAGCATGGAGGGAGCAAGTACAAACGGATTCACTGGCAGTTTGATTGCTCTGATAGCCCTTGATGTTATAATTGGCGCTATGAGTTATTTGTTATTTCCCTACCTTTGGCGGGACTAATTTCAATATTGAATGCTGAATTTTGAATGTTACATGAAAAAAGATGTATTTTAATTCAAAATTCAACATTTAAAATTCAACATTGCAAGAATTATGTGGTGGAAGGTTTTATGTGTTATTTTTCTTGTATATACGGCCGTGGCAGGCTTTTTGATGCCTGTGCCGGCCCTGCCTATCCTCCACGAAACCATTCGCAACCTGTTTTTTCATGTTTGCATGTGGTTTTCCATGATGTTTATACTTACCGTTTCGCTTGTTTATAGCATCAAAAACCTAAGCAAACCTTCTGTAAAGTATGATATTATTGCCTCCCAATGCGTAAATACCGGAATGGTATTCGGCATATTGGGGTTGTTAACCGGTTCACTCTGGGCAAGGTTTACCTGGGGCGCCTGGTGGATTAACGACCCCAAGCTGAACGGGGCAGCCATTACCCTGCTAAGTTATTTTGCCTATATCGTTTTGCGGAACTCCATAGAGGATGAGCAAAAGCGAAGCCGCATATCGGCTGTCTATAACATTTTTGCGTATGTGATGCTGGTAGTTTTTGTAATGATTTATCCGAGGCTTAGCGAGGTTGATTCATTGCATCCGGGCAACGGCGGAAACCCGGGATTTAACGTGTATGACCTGGATAACCATATGAGAATGGTATTTTATCCCGCCGTTATAGGATGGGTGATGTTATCGGCCTGGCTGGCTTCCCTGAATATACGGATTGAAAAAATAAAACATCAGAAAAACAATTAAATAT
>JABEUT010000224.1 GCA_013044305.1 Bacteroidia bacterium | reverse complement strand
TTCGGCTGAAAAATCGACCAGCACGGGCTTGTCGGAGTTTATGATTTCGTTAAAGCTCATAGGTTGTTAATATTTATACATTTATCAATTTATTCTAACAGATGCAAAGTTACATCACGGCTATGTTTTGTTCCGGAACAATTGTTTGATTATATCGCATCTTTGAAAGATGGGAATAAATGTACCCGACAAGTGAGGGTGGTATGACTAATTTTGTGTTAAATTAATATATATGAACATTAAGAACACAGCAGTTAAAGGCATAAGTTATGACGCCTACCGTCAATTGATTGACAAGTTGATAGCAGAGGGCAAAACAACAGGCAATACCCAGTCGGAGGCTCTGCTGGAGTACACAAAAATGAATGTTCAACGCATGAACAGGATAGACAAAACCACAGAAATAGAGGAGGATGCCGCAAGACAGCTTCTTGCGTTGGAAAACCCTCTTATATGGCTGACGGCTGCCGAGGCTTGGTGCGGCGACTGTGCGCAGGTTGTTCCGGTCCTTAATAAACTTGCCCTGGCGAGCGGCGGAAAAATAGAACTGAAGATAGTGGTACGCGACCATGCGCCGGAACTTGCGGAAACTTTCCAGACCCAGTCTATTCCGAAGTTGATTATGGCAGGCAGCGATTCATTGAACGTGCGGCATGTGTGGGGACCAAGGCCGCAACAGGCACAAAACATAATGCTGAAATGGAAAAACAGCAATGGGTTAATCTCTAAGCACGACTTTGAAAAGGAACTGCACCTTTGGTATGCTCGTGATAAGGGCGCTGCAATTATCCATGAACTACTTAACCGCCTGGCAATTTTAAATGAAGAAAAAGTTGGAACAGCATAAGCCGGTTCCGGAATAATTTTGTAACTTTGATACTATGGACATAAAGGGAAAATACGCCAATTCAAGCATTGCACTGAAGCAGGGTATTGTAATAGACCTGCAGAAGAGAATCTATGTTATTATAACCACCCTTTTCGGCTTGTTCAGGTTCAGGGATAAGCCCAAGCCTCTGCCGCCGGTGAATTATATACTCCTTTTCCGCACGCTATACAACAAGTGCCAGTCCTGTAATATCGCCGATTTTGAAAACGATTCGGTGATACAACTGTCGCTTGTGCACGACAAGAATAAAAAACTAATTGTGCATGAAGGCTACGATATGCAATACATGTTGAATCTTGCCAGACAGCTTTCTGCTGAATTGAAAGTGGATGTGAAGGATGCAGCCACCGACAGAAGAAAGCCGAGGTGGCTCCTGCTTTAAAACGTCAGTGGTTATAAAGTATCTGTATATCCAGCACACTGTCGCCCAGTGAGGCGGAATAGAGCAGGGAGGCTCCGGGGTAGGTGTATTCTTTAACCGTGTTGGCCGCCGCCGCCAATATTTCATTATTTACGGCATCATACCGCAGCTTTGAGGCTGCAACGCCACTCATAAAAGGTGAAAATGCATTCGGGCTCCAGGTATATTGGTATATGGTTTGGTCGGCAAAGGACAGCAGATAAGTATTGGAATTTATCTGTACTGCTGAAAGCATCCTGGACGAGGGCAGGGCAACAGGTGCGAAAAAGGTATTGGCCGATATGTTATACTGTAACAGGTAGGGCATTCCGTTGCTCTGGTTGCCGGCTACGAGCAAATCGTTAATGTCGTAACCGAACATGGCAACCTGTGAACCGGAAGGCAGGGCAAGCTGCTGATAGCCCATGCCTGAAGCCTGATAAAACACAACCAGATTGTCGCCCGGAGACGAAATGGATTTTTCCTCAACGAACAGGAAATTATTCCAGACTAAAGTCTTTACCGGGTAGTAGGCGGTATCGGTGTTTATCTGCATTTGCAGGACGCCGGTGCTGTTGTAGAACTTTACAAAGCCTGCAAAAAGCGAAACGTAGGCCGCATTGCCGTAACTGTACACATTCGTAAAATAATGCGCGGGTGAATTGATGCCCTGCAACGACCATGCAAAAGAATTGGCAGGAACATTCAAGGCCGAAGCGTTGCCGGTGTCGAGCGGAACAATATAGAGCTGCTGGTAATAGGAATTAACATCGGAGGCGGCATAATTGCCTGCAACGGTAAAAGCGGTTGAGGAGTGAAGCGCCGAATCGAGGGTATAACCCTGCAGCCAAGTTCCTGCACGGGTTATTGCATAAACGGCAACCCGCTTTTGGGGTGCGGCGGCAATGTATATCTGCCTGTAAGCGTAATTCATGTTTGCCCCATTGTAAGCATTAACTGCAACAAAATAATTGCCGCTGGGCAGGTGTATGTTGTTTATGATAAGAGGTACGGTGAAGGTCATGTTGTTGGATGTAACCTGTACCTGGTAGCCTTGTAATACCTGTATGTTGGCGCTGTTCATGATATACACCGACACTGTTTTGAGCCCGGCCGGATCGCTGACCTGGGCGGTAACTTTTACGGTATCGAATACGTTATAAGAGGTAAAACCTGCCGGAGCAATAATGTTAATGGAAGGAGTATCTTTATTATTCTCTTTTT
>JABEUT010000223.1 GCA_013044305.1 Bacteroidia bacterium | reverse complement strand
CCGCATTGATGTTCCTAAAAGAAAATCTTAGTATTAAATACATATATAAGCAGTGCGGTACAAGGGAAAATCTGGAATACTATTTAACCTTATGGCAGCAAAAGAAATATGCCGATTATTCAATTTGTTACTTTGCCTTTCACGGCGAACCCGAGAGTATTCAGGTAGGAAAGGAATTTGTTACCCTTGCCGAACTTGCGGATATGCTTCAGGGTAGCTGCCAGGATAAGATAATTCATTTTGGCAGCTGCAAAACACTAAATACAGAGCCGGCAGTTATAAAAAGATTTTTGCTACATACCGGGGCGCTCTGTGTTTGCGGCTTCGAGACTGCAATCAATTTTGTTGAAAGTTCTGCCTTTGACATGGTACTTATAGAACAGTTCCAGCAATACAAAGACATGGCAATGCTTGACAAAAACCTGCGAAAGAATTACCGCAGCTTTGTTAAAAGACTGCAATTCAAGATGATGTATTTGTAAAAAAAAGCCAGAAGAATCATAATTATCATGGCGATTGCAATTTATGCTAATAGCCTTTATTTGGCGAATGCCAGGCCAGTTCATCATTCTTGTTATGCTTAATAATTCCGCCTGCTGCAGCATAAAAAATAATTCCTTTGAGACGGGATCATAATATGTTTGCTCCCACAACAAATCTCACCTGGCATAAAAAATAATTATTGTAGATTTGTTGCATTCAGAAAAATGACGTATTCAGCAGTAAGCATTCAAGATGTTCACACCTAAACTGCTTGTTACATTAAGGACCTACGACCGGAAGCAATTCTTTTCAGATCTTGTTGCGGGAATTATTGTGGGGATAGTGGCTTTACCTTTGGCAATTGCCTTTGCCATTGCCTCGGGGGTGTCGCCGGAAAAAGGTTTATATACGGCCATTATTGGCGGGTTTGTAATTTCTGCCCTCGGCGGCAGCCGCGTACAGATCGGGGGGCCAACCGGCGCTTTCATAGTAATAGTTTACGGCATAGTACAAAAATATGGGGTTGACGGATTAACCATTGCCACACTCATGGCTGGAATCATCCTCATCATTATCGGGTTTGCAAGGCTGGGTTCCGTCATTAAGTTTATTCCCTATCCTTTAATTGTAGGTTTTACAAGCGGAATAGCCTTAATCATTTTATCATCGCAAATAAAGGATTTTGCAGGTATAAAAATGGGGGCGGTACCGGCTGAATTTATCAATAAATGGATGGCATATTTTCAAAATATCGGTTTTGTTAACTGGTACTCCTTACTTATTGCTTTAGGTACAATTCTAATTACAGTATCGTTTTCAAAAATAACACATAAAATTCCCGGTTCCCTTATTGCTATATTGACCTCCACACTGGCAGTTTATATCTTCAAACTTCCTGTTGAAACGATAGGAAGCCGGTTCGGTTCTATTCCTTCATCCTTGCCTGCTCCGCACATAAGCGGTTTAAGTATTGGTACAATACAAAACCTTATTAGACCTGCGTTTACCATTGCTATGCTTGGAGCTATTGAATCGCTTTTGTCGGCTGTGGTTGCAGATGGCATGATTGGAGGAAACCACAAAAGCAATATGGAACTTGTGGCACAGGGCGCCGCCAACGTTTTGTCCTCTGTCTTCGGTGGTATACCGGCTACAGGAGCCATTGCACGCACCGCCACAAACATTAAAAACGGAGGACGTACGCCAGTTGCCGGAATTATACACTCACTTACACTGCTTGCCATTATGATGCTTGTGGGCCGATGGGCAACGTTGATACCATTGTCATGCCTTGCCGGAATACTTGCGGTAGTCTCATATAATATGAGTGAATGGCGGTCCTTTGTTGCCATTATCAAAACTTCCAAAAGCGATGCAGCCATCCTGCTTGCCACCTTCGGCCTTACAGTGTTTATTGATCTTACCATTGCCATTGAAGTAGGTCTGGTGCTCGCTGCATTTTTGTTTATGAGACGCATGGCACAAATCAGCAATGTTGACGTCATCACTTCGGAATTATCTGACCGGAATGACATAGACGACCCGAAAGCAATCAGTAAATATAAAGTCCCAAAAGGGGTTGAGGTTTTTGAAATAAACGGGCCCTTCTTTTTTGGCGCGGCTTACAAATTCAAAGATTCGATGCGATTTGTTGAAAATCAGCCAAAAGTGCTTATAGTAAGAATGCGCCATGTTCCGGTAATAGACTCAACAGGACTGCATACCCTTGAGCAGGTTTTTAAGGAATCGGAACGTTCCGGAATAAAGTTCATAATATCGGGAATTCAGCCTGCGGTGCTGCGGGAACTTGAAAAGTCAAAGATGATAGAGAAAATAGGAAGGGAAAACATTTTGCCTGTTATAGACGAAGCCCTGAAAAGGGCGGAAACACTTCTCGGCTGATCAAATTGCATGGTTAATCCTGCCTCTCTGGGGAGAAGTTGCATTTCAAAAATCAAAAAAAAGATTTGGGAAACCGGCGAAGATTCATGGTTATTTTATGCGTTTTTCTATCCTATAATATTTCAGATTAAGCGTTTAGCTTTCAGTGAAAAGTAAAAATTCTGCCACCCTATTAAGATTAATTATTATATATTTGGATTTTAATTTGGCTAAAAAACCATACGCTATGTCCATAATTACTTTTTTTACCCGAAAGCTCTCGCGTTCAATCATTTTATCCGGTCTTGGACTATTGGCATGTACCAATGTTTATTCGCAGGATATTCATTTCTCGCAATTTCTGGAAGATCCGCTTGATTTGAATCCTGCCTTATGCGGGGCATTCCCTGGCTTGATTATGGGAGAACTGAACTACCGCAATCAGTGGTCGAGTGTGATGAATGGCCTTGGCGCCGCATATAATACCATGGCGGCATCTTTTCAGTATCATAATATTACAAAAAACTGGTCCAAGGGATATGTGTCTCCGGGTTTAAATTTTTTTAACGACAAATCGGGCGACGGGCAACTTCAGATTTCGCAGGTTAATTTTACCATTGCCAGCGGGATTTTCTTAAGCGAGAAAAGTTGCATTTCTGCCGGCATACAGGCCGGATGGGCAGAGCACAGCATTAACATGGCAAATTTAACCTGGGATAATCAATATGTGGGCGGGCAATATGTGCCCGGCGCTTCAAGCGGCGAAGCGGCCGGTTCTTCATTCTCATATTTCGACTTTGCGGCCGGTATACTTTATCATTACGGATCGGGTCAGGCAACCATGACCTCAAATAATCAGGTAAAAGCCGACATAGGTGCGGCGGTTTTTCATATAAATGAACCGCAAATGTCATTTTATCAGGGCGATGCCTTTCTGGGCAATACCAATTTCTATACCACCAACGGGCCCAACAATCAAAATGGCATGGCCACCAGATTGTACATGAAGTATGTTATACACGGCGATGTATCGTATAGCATTCCCAACTCAAATATTGCGGTAGTTCCCACAGTGGCTTTCTTTGATCAAGGACCGGCGCAGGAATTGGACATGGGGGCAAATTTCAGGTATTTGCTTAAACTTGAAAGTAAATATACTGGTGTCAACAAGGGTTCGGCCTTTGATTTGGGCGGATATTACCGCTGGAATGACGCCTTTATCGTATTGGCAGGCCTTGAATTCGGAAGTTATGCAATTGGGTTCAGTTACGACGTAAACCTATCTGCCTTAAATCAGGCTTCCAATGGGAGGGGAGGGTTCGAAATATCACTGCGCTTCATTAACCCGAATCCATTTATGGGAAGCACCGAGTCTGGCGGTTCCACTACGCATACAATGTTTTAATAATTTTACCGTGCATTCATAACGGCAATCGACAACTGACAGTCAAAAATTCTAATACCCAACAACTTAATTATAAACTGCTGAATTGCGGTGTAATTATTGAAATTAATAAATACTGTGAGAAAATCACTTAACGAAACACTCAACTTACCTTCCCCATTCCTGTTGATATTGCTGATAGTATTTGCCTGCGGGGAATTATTTGCACAGCAAAATGTAAGTTTCACCTCACATAACTTCAAGAACAATCCTACTGGTCTGAAATTTGCCCTGGATAAGATAAAGGAAGGCGATGAGCATCTTAAAAATGAAGAATACGACCTTGCAATGGAAAGCTATAAGAGCGCCGACTCAATAAACCCCGATAATGCCGACCTAAACGTTAAGATAGGAGTTTGTTACCTGAATACAAAGGATTTTTACAAAGGAGGCTGCCTGCCCTATTTCAACAAAGGTTATGCACTTGACCATAAAATAAGCAAGCGAATGGATTTTTATTTTGCCCGGGCTTATCATCTCAACTATATGTGGGACAGTGCAATAACAGAATATAAAGCCTACCTCCCAAAGGCAGGGGCGAAAGAAAAAAAAGAAATTACAAGATATATTGAGCAATGCACCAACGGCAAGGCACTGTCACAGCATCCCATACCTGTAAAGATTGAGAATCTTGGAGCCGAAATAAACAGCCCTTATCCCGATTACAGCCCCTTTTTAACCGCCGACGAGAATACAATAGTTTTCACATCCAAGAGACCAAGCACAACAGGCGGATTTATTGACCCCGGAACAGGGGAATACTTCGAGGATATTTACATCTCGCATTTTAAAAACGGACACTGGGATACAGCCGACAACATGGGCCCGCCTATCAATACCCCTGATAATGATGCCACCGCATATCTAAGCCCTGATGGCCAAAAACTGTTTATCTTCCGCGATATAAACGGCGGCGATATATATTACAGCAACTTGGGTTCAAACGGATGGTCGACCCCTGTGGCGCTTAGCGATAAGATAAACACACCTTATCACGAATCAACGGTTTGCTTGTCGCCTGATGGGAAAATTCTGTATTTTGTAAGCGATAAACCGGGAGGCAAGGGCGGCAGGGATATATACAAAAGCTATATGCAGCCAGACAGCAGCTGGGGAAATGCAATAAATTTAGGCGACACCATAAATACCCCTTATGATGAGGAGGGCGTTTATATCCATCCTGATGGTAAAACGATGTACTTCAGTTCAAAGGGTCATAATTCCATGGGAGGGTATGATATTTTTAAAAGCACCAAAGCCGGCAATAGCTGGGGAGTGCCTGAAAATCTCGGCTACCCTGTAAACACGCCCGATGATGATGTTTTTTTTATTGTATCCGCAAGCGGAAAACACGGCTATTATGCTTCTGCCAAAAACGGGGGATACGGAGGTTTAGACATATTCAGGATTGAGATGAACGGTCTTTCATCAAACCTTATTGTGCTTAAAGGCGTGGTGCTCGACTCCATTACCCGTAATACCCTTTCTGCAAAAATAACCTTGCTTAATAAAACCACAAATGTTACAACTCCCTCCATGTCGAAGTCAGGTACGGGAGAATACCTGTTGTCGCTGCCTGCAGGTTCCGAATATGAAATTAAAGTAACCGCCGACGGCTATCCCGATTATACTTTCAACCTTTCCATATCCGACACCGTTACCTACCGCGAAATTGTTAAGAATATAGCATTGTTTATACCCGGAAGCGCACCAACGAAGGTAGTGGTTGCAAAGACAGATACCGTTAAGCCGGTAGTGGCCGATACCTGCATACCCGATATTTATACTTTAATGCGCAGGTTTAACGGATTGACGGCGGACACCAATGTTTTGAGAAACATGGTAAAACATATCAGTGGAGATTTATGCCTGAATAATATCATGTTCACCGTGCAGATAGGTGCCTATCATTTTCCTAAAAATTTCAAGTATAAAAATGTAGAGATAAAACCTATTGCCATTACCGGCTTTCCGGATGGCATCACAAGGTTTACCATGGGCATGTACAAGAACTATCATGAAGCTGTCCTTTTAAGGAATGAAGCTAGAAAAAGAGGAGTAAAAGATGCCTGGGTAACCGGAATATATAAGGGTCACAGGGTTGTGTTATCAGATTTGCTAAACCCAAAGACCAATTAAGCAAATAACCTTTTTTGCCCGGCAATTGCAGCGCCAAGGAGTTTTAAATTAAAATCTTACAAGCATTTATGATTACATCCATCACCATTAAAGGGAACAGGTTTTACCTATTGGTATACTTCATTCTTATTCAAACCAGTTTCGTCTTTGGCCAAATTACTGTATCACAGACGGATATGCCCCAGCCGGGCGATACCATCAGGCTTAGTACCTGCAATAGCAATGCCGGGCTTCCCAACCCTGCCCTTACAGGAACAAATTATTTATGGGATTATACCGCACTTATTCCCTTTACACAGACTGTAGATACGTTTCTTGCAGTAAGTTCCACGCCGCTTGCATACCAATTTTTCTTTAACAACGGTTTATTGTACCCTGCCTATAAAGCCACGGTGGCGCAGGCAGCGCCAAGCCTTCCCGCCCTTGGTCCCGTAACCATAACCAAGGTTATAAATTACTACAAAGACGAGAGCAGTAATTATGAAAGTGTGGGCTATGGAGCCATTATCAATGGCCTGCCCACATCGGTGAAAGATGACACCATAGATGTAATGTATGTATTCCCAATGACTTATGGAAACTCCGATTCGTGCCGTTCAAGCAGTCAGGTAAGCATATCTGGTCTGGGATACTATTCAACACACCAGAAGCGTGTGAACCATGTTGACGGATGGGGTACATTAAAAACACCTTTCGGCAGTTTTAACACCCTTAGGGTAAAAACAGTATTGTTCAGTTTTGACAGTTTAAATATTGATACACCTATTCATATAGGCTTCTCCACACCGGTAACCGGTCAAATTCAATATAAATGGTTTGCCAACGGCTTCGGGTTGCCCATATTGCAGGTAAATGAACAGATTGTTGCGGGAAATCCCGTTTTCACCAGTGCTGTTTATCGCGACAGCGCCAGGAAGGCATTACTTGGCCTGAATCAAATCAATTCAAGTATAAACAATTGTCTCGTTTATCCGAATCCGGGTAGCGGGAATTTCACCTTTCAAGTTGACGGAAATTATGCTCCGTCAGGCAATTATGGCGTTAAAATATACAATATGACGGGGCAGGTGGTTTATAACAATATATTCATAACCCCTCATCAAAATCCATCTTTCAACGTTAACCTTTGCAATCAGCCTTCCGGCCTATATATTTATACCCTTGTGAATGACAGGGGAGAAAGGGTGGCAACGGGACGGCTTGTCATAAGCAGGTAATCGTCTCCAGCCTGAAAACAAAACGGGGCAGTAGAGGGTTAAAGGTTAAATGCCCTGGATATTGAAAAGCCCAATTTGAAGCCGCCTGAAAACCATGAATCTGTGGTGTTAGGGATAATATTGTTTTCGTTGATGAATGTTGCATTGCTTAGATTAATTTCAAAGACATGGCCGCCCGTTTCAACTTCATATCCGACAGAAAACGAATTCGAATAAAAACTGTTGTTCGCCCTGTATGCGGAAATAACATAGTAATAGTCGAACACCAATGCCGAATGCTTTGTAATACCCAATCTGCCTCCTGCGCCTACGTATGGTATGTTAGTTTGGTCTGCAGCATTGTTATTCGGGTTTATTTTTGAAATTATATAGTTCCGGTGGCTTAACCCGGTAAAAAGTTCTACAGAAAGCCTTTCACAGAACCTCCTGTCAATGATTAACTGTGATAAATACATCAGCCTGTCGGAGAACGGGCCTGATGACACGCTTGAGTTGGCATATAATATCGAATTCAGCTCCGGCGTAACCCCGGCATCTTCATATAAAGCCATGGAAATTGGCATCACATCTGTTTTTTGAGTAAGTATCCTGTACTTTGCCATTACATCAATAAGCTCCTGTTGCATGCTTCTGCCAATGCCTACTTCCAGATTTTTTGTAATGCCGAATTCAAAAGAAAAATATATGTCGGAAGCCACATCAAAGCCGTACAGGGTATGGAAACCACCATCTTGTGTACCCATGTTCCCAAATCTGTGAACGATGCGAAAAATCATTGATTTCGGTGCGGCTGTTTTGGTGGTCTGTGCATTAATCAACCGCGTGTCTTTCCAGGTTGAAGGCTGGTAGGGCTTGCCCTTTTGAGTCCCCCCCTGAAGGGAGTCGGCGAGATGAAGCAGATTCTGACATTTTGCCTGCATGCAACCAAGCAGGATGAGAAATGCAACTGAATAAATTTTAAGATTCATGACAGTTCAGATAAGGGTTGGTTCGGTAAGCGGTTTCGGAATGATTACTTTTTGACTGCGTATGGCACCATGGCGGCGGTAAAGGTTACATCAACACTTTCAGCCAGATTCAGTGAAACAACTGATGGTATCTTTATATTGTAATCCTTCATGAAAAGCCTGAAGATTGCTTTCAGATATAATACGCTGTCTTTAACAACCATTACACCGTGTATGGTAATATTTTTCTTCACCCCGTGCATATCCATAATGCCTGAAATAGATATGGAATCTGTTCCGTTTTTAGTAAAGTCAATTTTCTCATTTATTTTGCCTGTGAAAACCGTTTTTGGGTATTTGGCTGTTTCCATATAATCCTCGTTGAAATGTTCTTTCATGAGTTGCTTCTTAAAGTCGAAAAAAGCATTGGACACAGAAACATCAAATTCGCCTGTTGCCGTGCTCATAATTGGTTTCGAAATAGTGTTCACAGCATCAATGTTTTCCATTTTAGTTTTTGAGAAAAAGGATATACGGCATGAATCCGCTATATAAATCTGGGCTTTGCCCTGAATTACCGAAATGGCAATAATTACAAATAATATGATTTTACTTCTCATTGTACAAGTGGTTTATAAAGGCGCCCCGTCAAGGAGCCATTGCTTCAGTTTTGCGCTGGAGCAAGCATCCAGCTGCTGATAGGGGTACAAAGGCATTTTTTTCAGGTTGTAAACATAACTCCACATTTCGCTGTACTTGCCTCCTGCGGCATAGCTTTGTAGCGAGATGTAAGTACTGAAGTTGCCCTGATGGGTGGATACCCCGCCGCCATGACAGGTGTAGTTAAGTGCACCGCAACCAGAAATTAGAATAGTCTGAATACTGTTCGAATAAGTCAAATTGGCTGTGTCGCAGCCTGCCGGCAAGGCTAACGGCTGACTCACACTCTTTTCGCAGCTGAAAAGGCTTGAAACGATGTAAAAAACCACAATCGCCGCAGCCCATCTAAGACTCTTATACCTCATTCAATACATTTTGTTAATTTTCGGAAACACTAAAGTAGCATTTAATCCTTGCAGAATGATTTATCCCCATACGTGCAATTGAGTTCCGGTGAGCTGGGTATTGTATTTTTTAAGCGGCGAGGAGGCAGGGCCGTTGAGTACAGCACCGCTTTCGCTGAATACAGAGCCATGGCAGGGACAGGGAAATTGATTGGTGCCGTTAAACTGGACTGTGCAGCCGGCATGAGTACATACCTGGTATAAGGCAACAAAATTTCCGGAGTTGTCGCGTGCTATTATTACATTATTGGCATAGAGATAATTCCCGTTTACCTGCAGGGCGTTATATTGGGAAGTGCTGATGTCAATAGTGAAATTCACTGTCGGTGCTGAAGGCGCCGGTGAGGCGGAGGAAGGCTTGGAGCAGGAATCGAGAGCCAGAGCGCCGGCAGCTATACCACAGGAGGCGAGCAAAGACTGCTGAATGAAATCTCTTCTATTCATAAATGAGGAGGTTTATTGGGTTTATGAACAAAGACGACAGCGGAAGGTTAAAGGTTCAAATTTATTTATTTTGTGGATGCGGATTTGTTAAATTATGCTTTGGTTTTTTCAAGGCATAAAGGGAGGAAATTGCATTATTTGTGACCTTGCCTCAAAAATCGAATTTCAGTTTCGCCCTTAAACCCCATGCCGACACATTGGGATTGTTCAGGTAGGTGAAACGGCGCACTATATCAAACCGCAAGATCTTGAAAACGTTGAGTATAGCAAAACTACCCTCAATGTATGGTCCGTTATTTAATGCATAAGTTAACGGAACCCCATTGGCATACATCGGCAATAGCATGGCGCTTTTATTTATTGCCGGATTGTTTTCAGGCGATAAGCCGCCATACAGGATTTTAAAGTTGATGCCTTCGCGCCAGTTGAGCCGCCTAAGCAAGGGAATACGATTGAAGAAAAATCCGTAAAAGGAATGGTCGATGCTCAAGGCAATATACTTGTCGCTCGCAAACTCAAGGAAGTTCATAAGGTTATATGAATTTTCATCGAAAAGGTAGGTTTGATTGGCACGGTGTATGAACAGGAGCGGATAAGGAACCTGGCCAAAGAGCCATCCGCCTTCCAGCAGTATGTCGCTGAAGCCAAGCGGCGCCAGGCTTATTCTTCCGCCGGCTGAACCGGCAAGGCTCTGATAATTGTATTG